>NZ_JBTMMT010000073.1:0-34183 GCF_055517075.1 Micromonospora sp. DSM 43699 | reverse complement strand
GAGAGGGGAGGGGGAGGGGGAGGGGTTATTTGCGGAGGGGGAGGGAGCGGGGGCCGGTGTTCCTGAGGGAGCGGGTGAGGGTGCGGTCGGTGAGCCAGAGGAAGCACTGGACCGTGTGGTTGCCGTTGCGCCAGTCCCGCTCGGCCGGGCCGTAGTAGATCGAGCCGGCCCGGAACTTCAGGTCGCCGTCGTTCGGCACGCCGGTATGCCGGGCGATCAGGTCGAGGCAGCCCCGGTGGATCCGGTCACCGGAGCGCTGGAACTCGGCGTAGCTGACGTCAGGGGCCTGCCAGACGCCGACGAACTCGGCGTGGTGCCGGGCGGTGCAGGGGACCGGACTCATCGCCCGGACGTCGTCCCGGGAGACCTTCGGGTCGAAGCAACCGAGCCGCAGCGCGCTGTCGCCGGTCAGGGCACCCCGCAGGCTCCCGGTGCGCGGGCGGATCCCCGGCTCGTCGATGCCCTTGATCTCGCCGAGTTCGCAGCGGAACCAGCGGGCCCCGCCGGTCCAGCCCGGTGGGGACGGGAAGACGACGGTCAGGCCGAGCCGGCCGGCCCGCCAGTCCGCGCCGATCTCCCGGCGTACCTCGCGGTCGCATTCGGTGCGGGCGGCCCGGACGGCGGGCGAGCCGGCTGCGGGGGGAACGGCCGACCGGCCGGATGCCCCGGTCAGGGTGCCCACGTGCATCGTCTCGGTGTGGTGTGTGCCGGCGCAGTCGACCGGGTTCCAGCCGCTGAGGTAGCCGACGTCCTGCACCCCGGCATGGCAGGCACCCTCGGTGGGGACGAACACCCGTGGGACGGGCAGCGTCGGCCACTCGTCGGTCAGGTCACCGTCCACCCCGGTCGGGGTGCCGCAACCGGCCAACACCAGGGCCGCCGCGCTGCCGACGGCGAGCGCCGTCCACCACCGCCGCATCGCACCCGCCCCTCGCTCGTCACCAGCGCGGCATCCCGTCACCAGCGCGGCATCCCGGCGGGCCAGTCCGTCTGCGGCGGCCTGCGGCGGCGTCGGCCCGGCACGGTACCAGCGCCCGACGGGGGCGTGCTGGGCATCGACGTCCCTGGTGCGGCAGCATACGACACCCGGGCTCAGATCGCGGGCAGCCCCTTCGGGCCGGCGCCGCGCATCGAACGGGTCAGTTTCCGGTCGTCGCTCCACAGGAAGCAGCGGATCCCCCGGTCGCCCTCCTCCCACTCCCGCTGTGACGGCGGATAGAAGATGGACCCGGCCCGGTACGGCAGGTCGCTGTTGTTGGGCACCTCGGCGAAACCGGCGATCAGCGCCATGCAGCGCCGGTGCACCCGCTGGTTGGCGCGACCGAAGTCGGCCCAGCTCAGGTCGCTGCGCTCCAGGTAGACGCCGACGAACTCGGCACGGTGCGGTTCGGAGCAGAGCACCGGCGCCATGTAGTTCAGGTTGTTGCCGATCAACTTGGGATCGAAACAGCGGTGGGTGAGCGGGTTGTCGCCGACCATCGCCCCCCGCAGGCTGCCGACGCGGTTCACCGGCCGGGTGTTGTCGATGCTGTCGGTCTCGCTGAGATCGCACCGGAACCAACGGGCACCGCTGTTCCACGCCGAGTTCGCCGGCAGCGCGATGTTCATGGTGAGCCGGGCGGAGTGCCAGTCGCCGCCGAGTACGTCCCGGGCCCGCTGGTCGCACTCGGTGCGGGCGGGGCGCAGCGCGGCGGACCCGGGCTCGGGCCGGTCACCCCGGACGACCGCGCCGGTGAAGGTGCCGACGTGGATGGCCTCGGCCAGGTGGCTGCGCGCGCAGTCCACCGTCTCGTAGGTGCCGGCCTGGACCACCGGGGTTATCCGGGGCAGGCAGGCGTCGGTGGCGGGCACGAACGCCTGGGCGACCGGCAGCACCGGCCAGTCGTCGAGCAGGTCACCATCGGCACTGTGCTGCGGCACGCAACCGCTGAGCGCCACCGTCACCGCGCCGGCCAGCGCCAGCGCCACGAGCCACCGTCGCATCGTCCGCCCTTTCCGGGAGTCGACGGCCCGTCGCCGCTCCGCATGGCGTTGCCCTCCGCCGGGCGAGGAGCATACAAGACCGTCCCCGATGGAGTGTTGCCGTCTGCGGGTCGTTCGGCCAGTCGCCGCCGTCCGTTAGTCCCGATCCCGGCTCGAAGGGTGCTGATTGTGCACGTTGGGTCACGCCTGGATCACAGGTAGTCGCCCATGGTGCCGCGCCGTCCGCGACGGATGGCCGCGTTCGTACACTTGCCCCGTGACCGTACCGCCGTCGATCATCGCGCCCAGCATCCTCGCCGCCGATTTCGCCCGCCTCGCCGATGAAGTCCGCGCCGTCGAGGGCGCCGCGGACTGGCTGCACGTCGACGTGATGGACAACCACTTCGTCCCCAACCTCACCATCGGCCTGCCGGTGGTGCAGAGCCTGCGGGCGGTGACCCAGCTCCCGTTCGACGTGCATCTCATGATCACCGACCCGCGCCGGTGGGCACCCGGCTACGCCGATGCCGGCGCGTACAACGTCACCTTCCACGCCGAGGCGTGCGACGACCCGGTCGCCCTCGCCAAGGACCTTCGTTCGGCCGGGGCCCGGGCCGGACTGGCCATCGACCGGGACACCCCGATCGAGCCGTACCTGGAGCTGCTGCCCAGTTTCGACACCCTGCTGATCATGACGATCAAGGCCGGTTTCGGCGGGCAACGGTTCATCCCGCAACTGCTGGACAAGGTGCGGGCGGCCCGGCGGCACGTCGACAGCGGTCACCTGGAACTGCGCATCGAGGTGGACGGCGGGATCGCCGCCGACACCATCGAGCAGGCCTCGGCGGCCGGCGCGGACGCCTTCGTCGCCGGCACCGCCGTCTACGGGGCGGCCGATCCGGCCGAGGCGGTCCGCCGCCTGCGTGGGCTCGCGGAGCGCGCGGCTCCCGGGGCCTGAGGTGGAGCCCGCCGGCGACCGTCCCGACGTGATCCTGGTCGTCGACGACGACGAGGACATCGCCCGCTTCGTCGAGTTCAACCTGCGGCTGCACGGCTTCGAGGTGCTGCACGCCGGTGACGGTCAGGAGGCCCTCGACATGATCGAGCAGCACCGGCCCGACCTGGCGGTGGTGGACCTGATGATGCCGCGCATCGACGGTCTGGAGCTGACCCGTCGGCTGCGCGCCAACCCGATCACCTCGGCGCTGCCGGTGATCATGCTGACCGCCAAGGGCATGACAGTGGACAAGGTCCACGGGCTCAGCGCCGGCGCCGACGACTACCTGGTCAAGCCGTTCGACACCGCCGAGCTGGTGGCCCGGGTCAGCTCCACGCTGCGCCGCAACAAGGAGTTCCGCGAGGTCTCCCCGCTGACCGGCCTGCCCGGCAACAGCCGGATCCGGCGGGAGATCAGCGACCGGGTACGCAGCGGCGTCGACTACGCCGTCGGTTACATCGACATCGACCGGTTCAAGAGCGTCAACGACCGGTACGGCTTCGTCCGGGGTGACGAGTTCATCTCGGCGCTGGCCCGCAGCCTCCACCGGGCGGTGGTCGCGATCGGGCTGCCGCCGGCCTTCCTCGGCCACGTCGGCGGCGACGACTTCGTGATCGTCTGCGCCCCCGAGCAGATCCGTCCGCTGACCTCCCGGGCGGTGGTCGACTTCGAGAAGTCCGCCGACACCCTCTACGACCCGACCGACCGGGAGCGCGGTTTCGTCGAGCTGAAGGACCGCCGGGGCAACATCCGACGGGCCGCCCTGGTCACGCTGTCGATAGGCGTCTCGCTCTCGGACGCCAGGAAGCGCTTCACCGACCCCCTGGACGCGATCGCGGTGGCCAGTGAGATGAAAACGGTCGCCAAGAGCCAACCGGGGTCATACGTCGCGGTGGACCGCCGACGCGCCGACGGGGTGTGAAGTAGCACGCTGGAGGTGGCGGACCACCCCGGTGAATGTGTAAGACTTCGCATGTACCCACCACGCGCTGGCGGGGCTCGGTGAAATTCCGAACCGGCGGTGATCCACGGTAGACGTGGTAAGCCCGCGACCCGGACGGCTCTGCCGCCCGGTGGACCTGGTGAGAATCCGGGGCCGACGGTGGGGGAGCGGTTCGTCCGCACCCCCGAAAGTCCGGATGGGAGACAGCGCGCGGGCGGGGCGGGCCTGCGCGGGCGCTGTTTTCGCCGCGCGTGGGCTCCCCGGGGCGGCCCTGCCGTTCCCGGGTCCGCCGCCGCCTGCCCGGCTCCTCCCGTACCGCCAGCGCGCGGACCGGCGAGTGAGAGGGCAGGGCATGGGCGGCGTCTCCGTGGACGAGGCGATGCGTCGTGCCGTCGAGCTGGGCGCCCGTGGCCTCGGCACCACAAGCCCCAACCCGGTCGTCGGGTGCGTGCTGCTCGACGCGGACGGCGTCGTCGTCGGGGAGGGCTTCCACGCCTACACCGGCGGCCCGCACGCCGAGATCGTCGCGCTCGCCCAGGCCGGTGAGCGGGCCCGGGGTGGCACCGCCGTGGTCACCCTGGAACCCTGCGACCACACCGGTCGCACCGGCCCCTGCAGTCACGCCCTGATCCGCGCCGGGCTCGCCCGGGTCGTCATCGCCGTGCCCGACCCCAACCCGGTCGCCTCGGGCGGTGCCGCGACCCTGCGCGCCGCCGGGGTGCGGGTGGAGTTCGGGGTACGCGCCGACGAGGCCGAGGCCGGCAACATCGCCTGGCTGACCTCGATGCGGCGCGGCTGGCCCTACCTGATCTGGAAATATGCCGCCACCCTCGACGGCCGGTCGGCGGCGGTCGACGGCAGCAGCATGTGGATCACCTCCGAGGCTGCCCGGATGGACGTGCACGCGCTGCGCGGCACGGTGGACGCGGTGATCGCCGGGGTGGGCACCGTGCTCGCCGACGATCCCCGGCTCACCGCCCGCAACCTGCGCGACGGCACCCTGGCCATCCGGCAGCCGCTGCGGGTGGTGGTGGACAGCGCGGGCCGTACCCCGGCCGACGCCCGGGTCCGCGACGGCGCCGCCCGGACCTGGATCGCCACCGTCGCGGAGGTCGGGGCCGGCCCGGACGGCCGGGTCGACCTGCCGGCCCTGCTCGCCGAACTGCACCACCGGGGGGTACGGGCGGCGCTGCTGGAGGGTGGTCCCCGGCTGGCCGGGGCGTTCCTCGCCGCCGGTCTGGTCGACCGGGTCGTCGGGTACGTCGCGCCGAAGCTGCTCGGGGCCGGCCCGACCGCGCTGATCGACGCGGGTGTGACGACCATCGCCGACGCCATCGATCTGGAACTCACCGACGTTACCCGGGTCGGGTCCGACCTGCGGATCACCGCGCTGCCCCGGAAGAGGGAGGCCTGAGATGTTCACCGGCATCGTCGAGGAGTTGGGCGAGGTCGTCCGGATCGTCGACACCGGGGGTGACTCGGCGCTGGTCGCGATCCGCGGCCCGCTTGTCACCTCGGACGCCCGGCACGGCGACTCCATCGCGGTCAACGGGGTCTGTCTGACCGTGGTCGACGTCGACGGCGGGGCGTTCACCGCCGACGTGATGGGCGAGACGCTGCGGCGGTCCGCGCTCGGCGGGCTGCGCCCCGGCGACCCGGTCAACCTGGAGCGGGCCGCCGCGCTGAACAGCCGGCTCGGCGGGCACCTGGTGCAGGGGCACGTCGACGGGGTCGGCGAAGTGCTCTCCCGGGAGCCGGCCGCGCAGTGGGAGACACTGCGGTTCCGCCTCCCCGCCGCGCTGGCCCGGTACGTGGTGGAGAAGGGCTCGATCACCGTCGACGGGGTGTCGCTGACCGTGGCGGCGGTCGGCGACGACTGGTTCACCGTCGGGCTGATCCCCACCACCCTGAGACTCACCACGCTCGGCGGGCGGGGCGTCGGTGCTCCGGTCAACCTCGAGGTGGACGTCCTGGCCAAGTACGTCGAACGCCTCCTCGGCACCCGGCCAGCAGCCGGCCCGGCACCGACCGACGACACCATCGACCCGGCCCCGCCCGTCGACGGAGGTGCCCGGTGACCGGGCCGACAGGTTGGCTGCTCGACGCCCAGGTGCACCTCCTCGGTTCCCCGGTGCTGGTCCGGGAGATCGTCGGCAATGTCTTCGGTCTGGTCTCGGCGCTGCTCGGACTGCGCCGGCTGGTCTGGGCCTGGCCGGTCGGCATGATCGGCAACGGGTTGCTGTTCACCGTCTTCCTCGGCGGCGTGTTCGCCACCCCGCAGGCACACGATCTCTACGGTCAGGCGGGCCGGCAGGTCTTCTTCTTCGCGGTCAGCGTCTACGGCTGGTGGCGCTGGTCGAGCAACCGCCGGCGCGGCGGCGACGGGCCGGCGGTCAGCCCCCGCTGGGCCACCGGCCGGGAACGGCTGGGCCTGCTGCTCGCCGCCGTCGTCGGCACCGCCCTCGGCTATCCCGTGCTCGCCGCGCTCGGCTCGTGGGGACCACTGCCCGACGCCTGGATCCTCACCGGCAGCCTGCTTGCCACCTACGGCATGGCCCGGGGCTGGGTGGAGTTCTGGCTGGTCTGGATCGCCGTGGACGCGGTCGGCGTACCGCTGCTGCTGCGCGGCGGCTTCTACCCCTCGGCGGCCATGTACCTGGTCTACGGCGCCCTCTGCGGCTGGGGCTTCGTCGCCTGGTGGCGCAGCTCGCGGGCTGCCCGCGCGGCATCGGTGTCGATCCCGCCCACCTACTCGGAGGTCGTGGCATGAGCACACAGGCGGTCACCTTCGCCCGCATCGAGGAGGCGGTGGCGGACATCGCCGCCGGCCGTCCCGTCGTGGTGGTCGACGACGAGGACCGGGAGAACGAGGGCGACCTGATCTTCGCGGCCGAACTGGCCACCCCGGAGCTGCTCGCCTTCATGGTCCGATGGACCTCCGGCTACGTCTGCGTCCCGCTGACCGAGTCGGAGTGTGACCGGCTGGACCTGCCGCCGATGCACCACACCAACCAGGACCGGCGCGGCACCGCGTACACGGTGACCGTGGACGCCCGGGAGGGGGTCAGCACCGGCATCTCCGCCGCGGACCGGGCGCACACCATCCGGCTGCTCGCCGACCCCGGCACCGACCCGACGGACCTGGCCCGCCCCGGCCACGTGGTACCCCTGCGGGCCCGTGAGGGCGGGGTGCTGCGCCGACCCGGGCACACCGAGGCGGCGGTCGACCTGACCCGGCTGGCCGGGCTGCGTCCGGCCGGGGTGCTCTGCGAGCTGGTCAACGACGACGGCACCATGATGCGCCTGCCGGAACTGCAGAAGTTCTGCGCCGAGCACTCCCTCACCCTGGTCACCATCGCCGACCTGGTGGCCTACCGGCGGCGGCACGAGAAGCAGGTCGAGCAGGTCGCCGAGGCGCGGATGCCCACCCCGCACGGGGTGTTCCGGGCGCTGGGCTACCGGGCCGAACACGACCCGGCCGAGCACGTCGCGATGGTCTTCGGTGACCTGGGTGACGGCCACGACGTGCTGGTCCGGGTGCACTCCGAGTGCCTCACCGGGGATGTCTTCGGCTCGCTGCGCTGCGACTGCGGGCCGCAGTTGCAGGCGTCGCTGGCCCGGGTGGCCCAGGAGGGGCGGGGCGTGGTGCTCTACGTGCGCGGGCACGAGGGGCGGGGCATCGGCCTGCTGCACAAGCTCCAGGCGTACCAGCTCCAGGACCAGGGCCGCGACACCGTGGACGCGAACCTCGACCTGGGGCTGCCCACCGACGCCAGGGACTACGGCACCGGCGCGCAGATCCTCTACGACCTGGGTGTGCGGTCGATGCGGCTGCTCACCAACAACCCGGCCAAGCGCGCCGGCCTGGAGGGGTACGGGTTGACCATCACCGGCCGGGCGGGGCTGCCGGTCCGGCCGCATCCGGAGAACGTCCGCTACCTGCGGACCAAGCGGGACCGGATGGGCCACCTGTTGGACGAGCTGGACGAGGTGACCGAGGCCCCGATGGGCCGCCCGGTCCCCGGCGACGAGATCGGAGCATGACCATGGCGGGTTTCGGCGAGCCCGGAGTGACGGCGGTGGACGCCACCGGACTGACCGTCGGGGTGGTGGCCGCGCGCTGGCACGGCGAGCTGACCGACCACATGCTCGACCGGGCCGTCGCCGCCGCGCAGGCGTGCGGGGCGCGGGCGGTGACGGCCCGGGTGGCCGGCTCGGTGGAGCTGCCGGTGGTGGCGCAGGCCCTGGCCCGCCGCTGCGACGTGGTGGTGGCGCTGGGCGTGGTGGTACGCGGCGCGACCGCCCACTTCGACTACGTCTGCCGGTCGGTGACCGACGGGCTGACCCGGGTCGCCCTGGACGAGGGCAAGCCGGTGGCGCACGGGGTGCTGACCGTGGAGACCATCGCGCAGGCCCGGGACCGGGCCGGGCTGCCCGGCTCGGCCGAGGACAAGGGGTGGTCGGCGACCGTGGCCGCGCTGGACGCCGCGCTGGCGATCAGGGCCGTCGCCACCGCCAACGGCCACCGCGTCGGCTTCGCCGGCTGACCCCGTCCGGCCCGTCAGAGGCGGCCGGCGTCGATGATCCGCCTGAGGAACTGGCGGGTGCGGGGCTGGGTCGGCTCGCCGAGCACCTGGGCGGGCGGCCCGGCCTCGACCACCCGGCCCGCGTCGAGGAAGCAGACCTGGTCGGCGACCTCCCGGGCGAACCCCATCTCGTGGGTGGCCAGCACCATGGTCATCCCGTCGGCCTTCAGGTCCCGGATCAGCGACAGCACCTCACCGACCAGCTCCGGGTCGAGCGCCGAGGTGACCTCGTCCAGCAGCATCAGCCGGGGCGAGTTGGCCAGCGCCCGGACGATCGCCACCCGCTGCTGCTGACCGCCGGAGAGCCGGTCCGGGTAGGCGTCCGCCTTCCCGCCCAACCCCACCCGGTCCAGCAGCTCCCGGGCCTGCGCCTCGGCCTCGGCCCGCCCCCTCCGGTGCACCCGGCGCGGGGCGAGGACGACGTTCTCCACCACGCTCAGGTGCGGAAACAGGTTGTACGACTGGAAGACCATGCCGATCCGCCGGCGTACCCGGTCGGGGTCGACCCGGGGATCGGAGATCTCCTCGCCGTCCAGCTCGATGGTCCCGTCGTCCAGCTCCTCAAGCAGGTTGACGCAGCGCAGCAGGGTCGACTTGCCCGAGCCGGACGCCCCGATCAGCGCGACCACCTGGTGCTCCTCGACGGTCAGGTCGAGGCCGTCGAGCACCACCTGGTCGCCGAACTCCTTGCGTAACCCCCGGCAGGTCAGCACGGCCATCTCAACCTCCGGACTGGCGTCGGGCCGAGCGCAGCGTCACCCAGTCGGTGACCGCGATCAGCGGGATGGCCAGCAGCACGAACAGCACCCCGGCCAGGATGTACGGGGTGTAGTTGAAGGTCTCCGCGGTGGCGATCTGGGCCGCCCGGACCGCGTCGATCGGGCCGGCCAGGGAGACCAGGCCGACGTCCTTCTGCATCGCCACCACGTCGTTGAGCAGCGGCGGCGCGACCCGCCGGACGGCCTGTGGCAGCACCACGTGCCGCATGGTCTGCCGGTAGGTCAGCCCGAGTGAGCGGGCCGCCGCGAGCTGGCTCGGGTGGATCGACTCGATGCCGGCCCGGAACACCTCCGCCAGGTAGCCGCCGTAGGTGAGCACCAGCGCCAGCCCGCCGAGCACCAGCACCGGGGGCATGCCCTGCAACCGCAGGCCGGGCACGCCGAGGGTGAGCACGTACAGCACGATGATCAGCGGCAGGCCCCGGAAGGTGTACGTGTAGCCGGCGGCGAGCGCGCGGACCGGGAAGAAGACCGGCCCGCGCAGGGTACGCAGCAGCGCGATCAGCAGCCCGAGCAGCAGCGCCCCGACCGCGCAGCAGACCAGCAGCCGGACGTTGAGCCACAGCCCGGTGAGCACCTCGGGCAGGGCGTCCCGGGCGATCGCCGGATCGAGGAACGACAGGCGGACCCGGTCCCAGCCGGGTGCCCCGGTGACCGCGACGACCAGCAGCGTGCCGAGCACCGCCGTGGAGGCGGCGGCGACCAGCACGCTGCGGGTCGTCTGCCGCCGCCGGTACGCGGCCCGCCGCCGCTGGGCCGCCGAGGGGGTGTGCTGCCGGCGTGACGTCGGGCTGTCTTCGCGCGATGGCACCGGCCTCACCGGAGTTCGGTTGCTCCGGCCACCTGGGCGAGCCACTTCTGCTCCAGCTGCTTGAGGGTGCCGGCCTCGGAGAGCTCACCGATCGTCCGGCTGACGCAGAAGGTGATCGGGGAGTCCTTGTCCAGCAGCAGCCCGAACGCCTCGGGCGCGCCCACCTGTGGCAGTTGCCCGACCACCGTGGCGTCGGTGAGCTCCGAGCCGGTGATGTAGAACGCCGTGGGCAGGTCGACCACAAGGCCGTCGAGCTGACCGTTCTGCAGGGCCTTCTTGGCGTCGTCGTTGCTGTTGTAGACCTGCGGCTTCGCCTTCGGCTTGATCAGGTCGGTGATCGCCTGGTAGCTGGTCGTGCCGACCTGCGCGCCGAGCTTGGCGTCCTTCAGGTCCGCCATCGACTTCTTCCCGGCGATCTTCGACGACTTGAGCGCGATCACCGTCTGCCGCACCAGGTAGTACGGCGGGGAGAAGTCGACCGCCTGCTTGCGTTCCTCGGTGATGGAGAACTGGTTGATGTCGAAGTCGAAGTTCTTCGGGCCGGGGGCGATGGCGGTGTCGAACTTGACCCGGGTCCAGGTGACGTCCCCGCGGGCGTACCCGAGCTTCTCGGCCACCGCGTACGCGACGGCGGACTCGAAGCCCTCGCCGCTGTCCGGCTTGTTGCCCCGGAACCACGGCTCGTAGGCGGGCTCGTCGGTGGCGACGGTGAGCTTGCCGGCCGTCCGGGTCTTCAGCCCCTCCTTGGTGCAGGACGGCGTGGTGGGGGCGGCGTCGGGGGTGGGGAGGTTGTCCTGGGGTGCGCATCCGGCCACCGCGACCAGGAGCGCGGCGACGGCGGTGGCGGCGGCGGTGCGGGTACGTGAGCTGCTGCTGACCATGGCCGCCAGGATAGAGAAGGACGCCGATCCCCCGAAAGGTGTCCCATCAGGTAGATGGGAGATCGATATCCGCCGGGTCGGTCCGGCGTCCGTGACCGGTCACCGTCCCAGCCTGCGGGAGGCATGCGGTGGGCGGGACGACGCGCCCGGACCCGGAGCGCACGGCCCCGACGGGAAGCTGGAAGAATCCGGACCCGTGAAGACGTTCGAGGAGTTGTTCGCCGAGCTCCAGGCCAAGGCCGCCGCCGGCACGCCGGGTTCGGGCACGGTCGCCGCCCTGTCCAAGGGGGTGCATTTCGTCGGCAAGAAGGTCGTCGAGGAGGCGGCCGAGTCGTGGATGGCCGCCGAGCACGAGGGGCCGGAGCGCACCGCCGAGGAGATCTCCCAGCTGCTCTACCAGGTGCAGGTGCTGATGCTGGCAAGTGGTCTGGAGCTGAAGGACGTCTACCGACATCTGTGAGTGCGCCCGCGTCGCCGATCCGATCCGAGCGAAGGAGCACTCCGTCATGCTGCGTGTCGCCGTACCCAACAAGGGCGCCCTGGCCGAGAAGGCCGCCCAGATGCTGCGTGAGGCGGGTTACCGCCAGCGCACCGACCCCAAGGACCTGGTCTGCCCGGACGAGGCCAACGACATCGAGTTCTTCTATCTGCGGCCGAAGGACATCGCCACCTACGTCGGCTCGGGTGACCTGGACGTCGGGATCACCGGCCGGGACCTGCTGATCGACTCCGGCGCTCCCGCCGAGGAGGTGGTCGACCTGGCCTTCGGCCGGGCCACCTTCCGCTTCGCCGCCCGCCCCGAGGACGTCGGCGACGTCCAGCAGTTGGGCGGGCACCGGATCGCCACCGCGTACCCGGGGCTGGTCGAGCGCTACCTCGCCGAACTCGGCGTCAAGGCCGACGTGATCCGGCTCGACGGCGCGGTGGAGAACGCCATCCGGCTCGGCGTCGCCGACGTCGTCGCCGACGTGGTGGAGACCGGTGCGACGCTGCGCCAGGCTGGGCTGGTGGTCTTCGGTGACCCGCTGCTGCGTTCCTCGGCGGTGCTGGTCCGCCGGGCCGCCGCGCCGGCGCACCCGCAGGCGGAGCAGTTGCTGCGCCGTCTGCACGGGGTGCTGGTGGCCCGCCGCTACGTGATGCTCGCCTACGACGTGCCGGCCGGACTGCTCGACCGGGCCAGCGCGCTCACCCCGGGCATCGAGTCGCCGACGGTCTCCCCGCTGCACCGGGAGGGCTGGGTCGCCGTGCAGGCGATGGTGCTCCGCGACGACGTGCACCGGATCATGGACGAGCTGTACGAGTTGGGCGCCCGCGCCATCCTGGTCACCAACATCCACGCCTGCCGCCTCTGACTCCCGCCCCCACCAGGCCGGCCCGGAAGCGGCCGACCTGGTGGGGGCGGGTGGCGGCGCGGCGGCTGCCGGGGGCGGGTGGCAGACTGGCCGGGTGAGCGACACCGAGTTGATCTGCCTGAAGCCGCGTCGCATCCGGGTCGTCTGCTGGGCCTCGGCGGTTGCCCTGCTGGTGGTATTCACCCTGGTGGCCACCTCGCTGACCGGGGCGACCGGTGAAGGCTACGGCAGCTTCCAGCGTGGTGACCAGTTCGCCATGGTCGGCCTCGGGGTGCTCGGCGCGCTCGGCATCCTGCTGTTCACCCGGCCCCGGGTCGAGGCGGATGTCCGTGGTGTCCGGGTACGCAACGTGGTGAGCTCGTACGAGCTGCCCTGGGAGGTGGTCCGGGGGGTGCGCTTCGACCGGGGCGCACCGTGGGCCAGCCTGGAGCTGCGCGACGACGACCTGCTGCCGATGGTGGCCCTCCAGGCGGCCGACAAGGAGATCGCGGTCGACGGGGTCCGTGCGTTGCGCCGGTTGCACCAGGCGCACCTGTCCCGTCTCGGCGGCGCCCCGACCCACCCCTGAGTGCCCCGGCCGAGGCCGACCCGGCGACCGCGGGCCCACCGCTGACCTGCGGGCCCGGTTTGGGGATGGTCGAGGCGCGGGTGTAGTGTGGGCAAGTCGACCAGACTGCCCCCGCCTCGGCGTGCGGGTGGTCCCGAAGCGGAGCGCCTGCTCCCACCCGAGTCACCCCAGTCGGTGGCCGGGTCCGGTCACCGGTTCCGGGCTCGTCCCGGTGCCGGATGCGCGATCATGTGATCGTGCCGACCGGTCGAGCGGGCCCTGGCATGCGCCGGGGCCTTCTGCTTTCCGGGTCGCCCCCACCCGGGGGCCACGCGGGGTCGGCCACGTAGCAGATCCGACTCGAGGAGGCCCCATCAGCGTCGAACCACGCGTGAACGATCAGATCCGGGCACGTGAGGTCCGACTGGTCGGCCCTGAGGGTGAGCAGGTGGGCATCGTCCCGCTGGAGCGCGCCCTGCAGTTGGCCGCGGACGTCGACCTGGACCTGGTCGAGGTTGCGCCGATGGCGCGCCCGCCGGTGTGCAAGCTCATGGACTTCGGCAAGTTCAAGTACGAGAGCGCACTCAAGGCGCGCGAAGCGCGGCGTAACCAGCAGCAGACCGTCATCAAGGAGATGAAGCTCCGGCCGAAGATCGACCCGCACGACTACGAGACCAAGAAGGGTCACGTGGTGCGGTTCCTCAAGGCGGGCGACAAGGTCAAGGTGACGATCATGTTCCGCGGTCGCGAGCAGAGCCGCCCGGAGCTGGGTTACCGGCTCCTGCGCCGGCTCGAGTCCGAGATCACGGACCTGGGATACGTCGAGGCCGCTCCGAAGCAGGACGGTCGAAACATGATCATGGTCTTCGCTCCGCACCGGGCCGTCAAGGCCTCCGCGGTCGCCGCCACGGCGTCCCGCACCGGTCCCCGGGACCGGACCACGGACGAGTCAGCGCCGCCGGCAGAGGGCGAGGCCCCGGTGGCCGGCGAGACCGCAACAGCCGGCGAGACCGGCCCGACCGCTGACCCCAGCGGCCAGTAACAGGGAGAGACGTTCCACATGCCGAAGATGAAGAGCCACACGGGTATGGGTAAGCGGGTCAAGGTGACCGGCAAGGGCAAGATCGTCGCCCAGCAGGCCGGCCTTCGCCACAACCTGGAGAAGAAGCCCTCCACCCAGACCCGGCGGCTGACCGGCACGGTCGAGCTGGCCAAGGCCGACACCAAGCGCATCAAGAAGCTGCTCGGCCGCTGACGCGCGCCACCTGAACCGAATAAGGAGTTGAGATGGCACGCGTCAAGCGGGCTGTGAACGCCCAGAAGAAGCGTCGTACCGTACTGGAGACCGCGAGCGGTTACCGCGGTCAGCGCTCCCGGCTGTACCGCAAGGCCAAGGAGCAGGTGCTGCACTCGATGCAGTACGCCTACCGGGACCGTCGCGACCGCAAGGGCGACTTCCGGCAGCTCTGGATCCAGCGCATCAACGCTGGCGCCCGGGCCAACGGCATGACCTACAACCGGCTCATCCAGGGCCTGCGGCTGGCCGGCATCGAGGTCGACCGCAAGATCCTGGCCGACCTGGCCGTCCACGACGCCGCGGCGTTCGCCGCGATCGTCGAGCTTGCCCGGGCCGCCGTGACGGCCGAGGGCACCGGTGGCGCCGCGGCCCAGGCCGCCTGACCCACCCCGGCAGCAGATCGAGGCGTCTCCCATGCAGTCACCACCGCGCGGGAGGCGCCTCGACGCCGTCACCGGCCCGTTCACCCCGCGTACCCCCAGGGTGGTCGCCGCCCGCCGGTTGCACCGGCGGCGGGACCGGGACACGACCGGCCGGTTCCTGGCCGAGGGGCCGCAGGCGGTCCGTGAGGCGCTCGACCGTACCGACACGGTGGTGGAGCTGTTCGGCACCCCGGGCGGGCTCGACCGGCACGCCGACCTGGCGGCCCGGGCCGCCCACGCCGACCTGCCGGTCTCCGAGGTCACCGACGAGGCCCTGGCCGCGCTGACCGAGACCGTCGCCCCGCAGGGGGTGGTCGCCGTCTGCCGGCACCTCGACGTACCGCTGACGACTGCCCTGGCGCGCGGACCGCGCCTGGTCGCGGTGCTCGCCGGGATCCGGGATCCGGGCAACGCCGGCACCGTGCTGCGAACCGCCGACGCGGCCGGCGCGGGCGCGGTGGTCTTCGCCGGGGACACCGTCGATCCCTACAACGGCAAGTGCGTGCGGGCCTCGGCCGGCAGCCTGTTCCACGTCGACGTGGTCCGCGCCCCCGACCCGCTCGCGGCGGTCGCCGCGCTGCGCACCGCCGGGCTCACCGTCTTCGCCACCACCGGGTACGGCGACAGCGACCTCGACGACCTCGTCGACCACGGCCGGCTCGCCGCCCCCACCGGCTGGCTGTTCGGCTCCGAGGCGCACGGCCTGCCCGGGGAGTTGACCGCCGCCGCCGACGCCCGGGTCCGGGTGCCGCTGCACGGGCGGGCCGAGAGCCTCAACCTGGCTGCGGCCGCCGCCGTCTGCCTGTACGCTTCAGCCCGAGCACTGCGCTGACCCCGGTCACGCGCACACCCAGCAGGGGAGTCGGTCACGTGAGGAACGCGCCTCGGCGTTCGTTTAGCCAGCCCGCCGGTGTCGGCGGGCGGCGGGCCTGACCCTTCCCCGCGCGCAACTCCCACCGGCGGGCTGCGGCACAGCCGCGCGTCCGTAGACTCGCCTAGCCGCCCGGGAGGGCCGGCGCCGCCGTGAGGGAGTGCCCGTACGCCATGAGCTACCGCAACGATCCGTACGACCCGAAGCAGGTCGCCCTGCTCGACCCGGCCGCCCTGGCCGGGGCCGTGGCCGATGCCGAGCAGGCGTTCGCCGCCGCCGCCGACCCCGACGCGCTTACCGCGTTGCGCCCCGCGCACCTCGGCGACCGGTCCCCGGTGTCGCTGGCCCGCCGGGAGATCGGCGCGCTGCCACCGGCCGCGAAATCCGACGCCGGCAAGCGGGTCAACGAGGCCCGCCGGGCGATCGAGTCCGCGTACGCCGCCCGTGCCGAGGTGCTGGACCGGGAGCAGGCCGCCCGGGTGCTGGTCGAGGAGCGGGTCGACGTGACCCTGCCGTACGACCGGCGGCCCCGGGGGGCCCGGCACCCGCTGTCCACCCTGATGGAGCAGATCAGCGACCTGTTCGTCGGGATGGGCTACGAGGTGGCCGAGGGCCCCGAGGTCGAGTTGGAGTGGACCAACTTCGACGCGTTGAACATCCCCGCCGACCATCCGGCGCGCGGGTTGATGGACACCTTCCACATCGCACCGCCGCCGGGCGCCCAGACCTCCGGCCTGGTGCTGCGGACCCACACCTCCCCGGTGCAGGCGCGCACCATGCTCAGCCGCAAGCCCCCCATCTACGTGGTGGTGCCCGGCCGGGTCTACCGCACCGACGAGCTGGACGCCACCCACGCGCCGGTCTTCCACCAGGTCGAGGGCCTGGTGGTCGACAAGGGCATCACGATGGCGCACCTGCGTGGCACCCTGGACCACTTCGCCCGGGCCATGTTCGGCGAGGGCGCGAAGACCCGCTGGCGTCCGCACTACTTCCCGTTCACCGAGCCGTCGGGGGAGTTCGACGTCTGGTTCCCCGAGCACCGGGACGGCCCGCGCTGGGTCGAGTGGGGTGGTTGCGGCATGGTCAACCCGAGGGTGCTGCGCGCCTGCGGCATCGACCCGGAGGTCTACTCCGGGTTCGCGTTCGGCATGGGCATCGACCGGACGGTGATGTTCCGGCACGGGGTCAGCGACATGCGGGACATGGCCGAGGGCGACGTGCGGTTCAGCCGCGCGTTCGGGGCCGGGGCGTAGGGCGATGCGGGTACGAGTCACGGAGACGGTGGTCTGAGTCATGCGAGTTTCTGTCAGTTGGCTGCGGGAGTACGTCGACCTCCCCGTCGACCTGCCCACCGAGGATCTGGAGCAGGCCCTGGTCGACCTCGGCATCGAGGTCGAGTCCGTGGTGGACCTGCGCCGGACGGTCACCGGTCCGCTTGTCGTCGGTGAGGTCCGCGAGATCGAGGAGCTGACCGGCTTCAAGAAGCCGATCCGGCACTGCCTGGTCGACGTCGGCACCGCCAACGGCACCGGCGAGCCGCAGGAGATCGTCTGCGGGGCACGCAACTTCGCCCCCGGCGACCGGGTCGTGGTGATCCTGCCCGGTGGGGTGCTGCCCGGCAACTTCGCCATCGGCGCGCGCAAGACGTACGGCCGCACCTCGGCCGGCATGATCTGCTCGGCGCAGGAGCTGGGCCTCGGCGATGACCACTCCGGCATCATCGTGCTGCCGCCGGACACCCCGGCCCGGCCCGGCGACGACGCCCGCCCGGTGGTGGGGCTCGACGACGTCGTGGTCGAGCTGGAGATCACCCCCGACCGGGGGTACGCGCTGAGCGTGCGGGGCATCGCCCGGGAGTTGGCGTACGCCCTGGGCCTGTCCTTCCGGGATCCGGGCCGGGTGCCCGCGCCGGCCGGGACGGCCGAGCCGGCGTACCCGGTGCAGCTACGCGACACCGTCGGCTGCGACCGGTTCACCGCCCGGCTGGTCCGGGGCGTCGACCCGACGGCGGTCACGCCCGGCTGGATGCGGCAGCGGCTGACGGTGGCCGGCATCCGCAGCATCTCGCTGCCTGTCGACATCACCAACTACGTGATGCTCGAGTTGGGCCAACCGATGCACGCCTTCGACGCCGACCGGATCACCGGCCCGCTGGTGGTCCGCCGGGCCGAGGCGGGGGAGAAGGTGACCACCCTGGACGGGGTCACCCGGGCGCTGACCGTCGAGGACATGGTGATCTGCGACGCCGGGCTACCCAACTCCCTCGCGGGTGAGGGCGGCGGCGTCCCGATCTCGTTGGCCGCGGTGATGGGCGGCGAGACCAGCGAGGTGGTCGGCGGCACCACCAACGTGCTGTTGGAGGCCGCCCACTGGGATCCGGTGATGGTCGGCCGGACCGCCCGGCGACACCGGCTGTTCAGCGAGGCGGCCAAGCGGTGGGAGCGGGGCGTCGACCCGGCCCTGCCGCTGGTGGCCCTCCAGCGCGCCGTCGAGCTGCTCACCGCGCACGGCGGTGGCGAGGCCGGCGCGGAGATCCTCGACCTCGACCACGTCCGGCCGATGCGCCAGGTCGTCCTCCCGGCCGACCTGCCGTCGCGCCGGATCGGGGTGGCCTACTCCCCGCAGCGGGTGGTCGACCTGCTGGAACAGGTGGGCTGCACGGTGAGCCGGGGCGGCGACCGGCTGGCCGAGGACCCGGGGGCGGTAGGGACGACCGCCGGCACCGGCGACGTGCTCACCGTCACCCCGCCGACCTGGCGGCCCGACCTCACCGACCCGGCCGACCTGGTCGAGGAGGTGGTCCGCCTCGACGGGTACGACCGGGTGCCGTCGGTTTTGCCCACCGCGCCGCCCGGCCGGGGTCTGACCTGGCAGCAGCGCCGCCGCCGGGCGGTGGCCCGCTCGCTCGCCGAACGCGGGTACGTCGAGGTGCTGGCCCTGCCGTTCGTCGCCCCGGAGCTGGCCGACCAGCTCGGGCTGCCCGCCGACGACCCGCGTCGGCCGGCGGTGCGACTGGCCAACCCGCTGTCGGAGGAGGAGCCGCTGCTGCGCACCACGCTGCTCGGCCCGCTGCTCGGCATCCTCAAGCGCAACCTGGGCCGGGGCCACCGTGACCTCGCGCTGTACGAGATCGGCACGGTGTTCCACCCACGTCCCGGCGTGGGCGCGCCGCCGGCCATGGGGGTGGACCGACGTCCCACCGACGCCGAGTTCGCCGCCGCCGACGCGGTGGTGCCGGCCCAGCCCCGGCACGTCGCGGTGGTGCTCACCGGTGACGTGGAGCCGGCCGGCTGGTGGGGCGCGGGCCGGGCCGCCGGTTGGGCCGACGCCGTGGAGGCCGGCCGGGCGGTGCTCGCCGCCGCCGACCTGCCAGCCGACCGGATCGAGGTACGGGCCGCCGAGCACGCCCCCTGGCACCCCGGTCGCTGTGCCGCGCTGGTGGTCGACGGGGTGGTGGTCGGCCACGCCGGCGAGCTGCACCCGACTGTGGTGGCGGCGTTGGAGCTGCCCCGCCGCACCAGCGCCATGGAGTTGGACCTGGACGCCCTGCCGGCCGCGCCGGTGGCGTCCGCGCCGGTCGTGTCCGGGTTCCCGCCGGCGTTGATCGACGTGGCGCTGGTGCTCGACGAGTCGGTGCCGGCCGCCGACGTCCGGGCCGCGCTGGTGGAGGGCGCCGGTGCGCTGCTGGAGCAGGTCCGGCTCTTCGACGTGTACGCCTCGGAGTCGCTCGGCGCGGGCCGCCGGTCGCTGGCGTACAAGCTGACCTTCCGGGCGCCGGACCGGACGCTGACCGTGGAGGAGGCGGTGGCCGCCCGGGACGCCGCCGTCGCCGTCGCCGCCGAGCGGTTCGGGGCGACCCTGCGCGGCGCCTGAGGCACACCGACGGCGGCGGCCCCGACCCGGCTGACCCGGGTCGGGGCCGCCGCCCGTTCTGGGCGGTCTTCCTGGTCAGCCGGTGAAGGGCAGCACGACGCGGGAGGCGTCGCCGACGCCGAGGCTGGTCGGGGTGCCGCCGATGGCGTTCCACACCTGCACGGTCACCGTCCCGCCGCGCAGGTTGCCGAGGGAGCCGGTGGCCGAGCGCAGCCCCTGGGTCTGCCGGTAGCGCTCGACGCCGGGCACCGGGTCGGTGGCGAAGTAGGCGTACGTCTCGACCCGGTCGGCGGTGCCGTCGCCGGTGAGGTCGTACGACACCCGGGCCTGGACGCCGTCGCCGACTGCGGTGCCGGCGTCGACGGCCAGGTCGAATGTGGTTGCTCCGCCGGTCCAGGTGCCGGTGAGCCCACGGGCGGTGAAGACCCGGGCATTGGTGGGGGTGCCGTCGTGGTTGCCGTTCGCCGCCGCCAGGGTGACCGTGCCGGTGGGTCCGGTGACGCCGGCCAGGGTGCCGTCGGCCTGGAGGTGGCGGGTCGCGTTCCACGGCTGGCCGGGGGACGAGGTCGGGCCGGCGGTGGGGGTCGGGGCGACGGTGGGCGTCGGCGTGGCGCTACCGGTGAACGGGGTGAGGGTGAGGCCGGCGGCGCGTGGGTCGCCGTCGTGCACCAGGGACTCCTGGGCGAGCACGTCGTCGAAGGCGAAGCCGTACGCCCGGCCGTCGACCATGTGCTGGTGGATGATCCGGGAGTAGTGGTTGGTCAGCGTGCCCCGGTAGAAGTCGGCCGGACCGCCGCCGGGCTGCGTGGTGATGGTGTCGAGGGTGGCGCGGTGCAGGGCGGCGCAGAGCGTCCGGGCGATCGGCCCGACCACCTGGTCGTTGGGAGCGGCGAGCGCCCCGTCGCAGTCCCACACGTCGGAGCTGGTCGGCCTGGTGAAGGTGGCGACCTGTCGGCCGGCCGGGTCGGTGAACGTCATCGTGGTGCCGGCGGTACGACCGAGGTAGCGCACGTCGGGCCGGTCGGTGAACGGCGTCACGGTCAGCGTCCGGGTGGTGTAGGAGCGCCAGGCGGCGTCGATGTACGGGTCGAGGTAGCCGGACGCGAACCGGCCGGCGTCGACGGCCTTGCCGGGGGAGAGCACCCGCAGCACCGTGCCGTCGGACCGGGTCTGGACGGTGTCCGCCCAGCCGGGTTGGGCCCGGACTGCGTCGATGACGGCCTGCCGGCCGCCGCCGACTAGCTGACCGGTTCGCCGGGTGGTACCGCTGGCACCGGTGACGCTGACCGCGTGCGGCACGGCGAACATGTCGACCTGGGTGCTGTTGAGCCAGAGCCCGGCGTCGTTGTAGGTGAACTCGGACCAGTCGAAGAGGATGTCGCGGTTGGGGTCACCGGCCGCCCAGGGAGCCGGCTGGACCAGGCCGTCCGGGGTCAGCGAGAAGCGCAGCTTCTGGCCGAACGAGAAGTAGACCCGCCCGGAGAGGCCCCGGGGGACCTGCAGGGTGACGGTGCCGCCGTTGGCGGGCCCGGCGATCGCGACGTCGGGGGCGGGGGTGGGTGGCTGGCCGCCGGCCGGCCAGGGGGTGAAGGTGCCCCCGGCGGTGACGTAGCCGAGCCGGCCGGAGGCGAGGTCGACGCCGAGGAGGTAGAGGTGGACGGTCTCCGCCCGGCCGGTGTTGTTGGTGACGGTCAGCGGTAGCGGGGACGGTCCGACGGCGCGGGTGGGCGCGGTGGTGGCGCCGAGGGCGGTGACGCTGGCGAGGGTGATCGCGGCGAGCGCGGTGGTCCAGCTTCTCGGGGTACGCAACGACGACTCCTTCGGGTGCAGGGTATAGGCGGGGTATATGAGCTGACAGGCAGGCTAGAGAGCGCTCTCTCAGAATGGCCAAAGCGGTGACGGCTGTCAATGTGCCTGAGTGATCCAGGTCACCCCTCATGCCCATGCAGTGGAACGTATTAAGTTGCGTCGAGGTGGGGGCCCCGCTAACCTTCTCTGCATAGTCATGCGGAGGTTGGAATGGGTATCCGAGTTGCGGTCGCCGGGGCGAGTGGTTACGCCGGGGGTGAGCTGCTGCGCCTGATCGCCGGTCATCCCGAGTTCGACCTGGTCGCCGCCACCGCGCACCGTCAGGCCGGCGCGCCGGTCACCGCCGTACACCCGCAGCTCGTGGGGCTGGATCTGGTGTTCGCGGCGACGGAGCCGACGGTCCTGGCCGACGCGGACCTGGTCTTCCTGGCCCTGCCGCACGGTGAGTCGGCGGCGCTGGCCGCCGACCTGCCGGAGTCGGTCCGGGTGGTCGACCTGGGTGCCGACCACCGGCTCCGCGACGCCGACGCCTGGTCCCGCTACTACGGCGGCCCGCACGCCGGGGCGTGGACGTACGGGCTGCCGGAGCTGCCCGGCCAGCGGACCGCGATCGCCGGAGCCACCCGGGTCGCCAACACCGGTTGCTACGCCGTGGCCATCACCCTGGGTCTGGCTCCGCTGATCGCCGCCGGCGTGGTCTCACCGGCCGACGTGGTCGTGGTCGCCGCCTCCGGCACCTCCGGGGCCGGTCGGGCCGCCAAGACCCACCTGCTCGGCAGCGAGGTGATGGGTGACCTGTCGCCCTACAAGGTCGGCGCGCACCAGCACGTCCCGGAGATCAAGCAGGCCACCGGCGCGACCGGGCTGTCGCTGACCCCGGTGCTCGCCCCCATGCCGCGCGGGATCCTCGCCACCGTCACCGCCGTGCCCACCGGCGACGTCGACCCGCGCGCCGTGCTGGCCGCCGCCTACGCCGACGCGCCGTTCGTGCACCTGCTGCCCGAGGGGGCCTGGCCGCACACCGCCGCCACCGCCGGGTCGAACTCCTGCCACCTGCAGGCCACCGTCGACGTCGACTCCGGCCGGGTGATCGTGGTCAGCGCCATCGACAACCTCGGCAAGGGCGCCGCCGGCCAGGCGGTGCAGAACGCCAACCTGATGCTCGGCCTGCCCGAGACCACCGGCCTGTCCGCCTTTGGAGTAACACCATGAGCGCGAGGAGCGCAGCGCAGCGGAGCCCCGCAGTCGCGAACGAAAGGCCTGCATCGGTGAGCGCGAGGAGTGCAGCGCAGCGGAGCCCCGCAGTCGCGAACGAAAGGTCGGCTCCATGAGTGTCACCGCCCCTCGGGGGTTTCGTGCGGCCGGTGTCGCGGCCGGGTTGAAGAGCGGCGGGGCCACCGACGTCGCCCTGGTCGTCAACGACGGCCCGGACGCCGGTGTCGCCGGCGTCTTCACCACCAACCGAGTCAGGGCCGCGCCGGTGCGCTGGACCCAGCAGGTCGTCCGGGGCGGCGTGGTCCGCGCCGTGGTGCTCAACTCCGGCGGGGCGAACGCCTGCACCGGCCCGGCCGGCTTCCAGGACACCCACGCCACCGCCGAGCACACCGCCGCCGCGCTCACCGCGTCCAGCCCCCGGCTGCGGCTCGGTGCCGGTGACGTGGCGGTCTGCTCGACCGGTCTGATCGGCGAGCGGTTGCCGATGGACAAGCTGCTGCCCGGGGTGCGTACCGCGATCCGGGCGCTGGCCCGCGACGGCGGCCCGGCCGCCGCCGAGGCGATCATGACCACGGACACCCGGCCGAAGACCACAGTCGTCCGGGGCACCGGCTGGTCCGTCGGCGGGATGGCCAAGGGTGCCGGCATGCTGGCCCCCGGGATGGCCACCATGCTCTGCGTCCTGACCACCGACGCGGTGGCCGGGCCGGAGCTGCTCGACGCCGCGCTGCGGGCCGCCACCCGGGTCACCTTCGACCGGGTCGACTCCGACGGCTGCATGTCCACCAACGACACGGTGCTGCTGCTGTCCAGCGGGGCGTCCGGGGTGGAGCCCACCGAGGCCGAGCTGACCGCCGCCGTCACTGCCGCCTGCCACGACCTCGCCCAGCAGTTGATCGCCGACGCCGAGGGCGCCACCAAAGAGGTGACCATCGACGTGGTCGGTGCCGCCGACGAGGACGACGCGGTCGAGGTGGGCCGCTCGGTGGCCCGCAACAACCTGGTCAAGACCGCGCTGTTCGGCAACGACCCGAACTGGGGTCGGATCCTCGCCGCCGTCGGCACCACCGCCGCCGCCTTCGACCCGGACGCGGTGGACGTCGCGGTCAACGGGATCTGGGTGTGCCGCTCCGGTGCCGCCGCCGAGGACCGCGCCAAGGTCGACCTGACCGGGCGGGGCGTCACCATCCGGATCGACCTGCACGCCGGCCCGGCGGCGGCCACGATCTGGACCAACGACCTGTCGCACGCGTACGTGCACGAGAACTCGGCGTACTCCACATGACCCTCTCCGCGGACCTCACCCGGGCCCAGGTCAAGGCCGAGACGCTGATCGAGGCGCTGCCCTGGCTGGCCCGGTTCTCCGGCGCCACCGTGGTGGTCAAGTACGGCGGCAACGCCATGGTCGATCCGGCCCTGCAACGGGCCTTCGCCGCCGACATGGTCTTCCTGCGCTACGCCGGCCTCAAACCGGTCGTGGTGCACGGCGGCGGGCCGCAGATCTCCGCCATGCTGGGTCGGCTCGGCATCGCCAGCGAGTTCAAGGGCGGTCTGCGGGTCACCACCCCGGAGGCGATGGACGTCGTCCGGATGGTGCTGGTCGGCCAGGTCGGCCGGGAACTGGTCGGGCTGATCAACGCGTACGGCCCGTTCGCCGTCGGCCTGTCCGGTGAGGACGCCGGCCTGTTCACCGCAGTCCGGCGGCCCGCGTACGTCGACGGCGAGGCGGTCGACGTCGGGCAGGTCGGCGACGTGGAGTCGGTGGACGTCTCGGCGGTCACCGACCTGATCGCGGCCGGCCGGATCCCGGTCATCTCCACGGTCGCACCGGATGCCGACGGGGTGCTGCACAACCTCAACGCCGACACCGCCGCCGCCGCGTTGGCGATCGCCCTTCAGGCCCGCAAGCTGGTCGTCCTCACCGACGTCGCCGGCCTGTACGCCGACTGGCCGGACACCACCAGCCTGGTCAGCGAGATAGGCACCGAGGCGTTGGCGACGCTGCTGCCGTCCCTGGAGGCGGGGATGGTGCCCAAGATGGAGGCCTGCCTGCGGGCGGTACGCGGGGGAGTGCCCGCCGCGCACGTCGTCGACGGCCGGGTCGCCCACTCCACGCTGCTGGAGGTCTTCACCTCGGAGGGTTTCGGCACGATGGTCGTCGACACCCCGCCCGGGTCCACCAACGAGGAAGGCACGATCGGATCATGAGCACGCTGGTGGAACGCTGGGGCCAGTCCATCATGGACAACTACGGCACCCCACCGCTGGCGCTGGTCTCCGGCTCCGGCGCGGTCGTCGTCGACGACGCCGGCCGGGAGTACGTCGACCTGCTCGGCGGCATCGCGGTCAACTCCCTGGGCCACGCCCACCCGGCCGTGGTGGCCGCCGTCTCCCGGCAGGTCGCCACCCTCGGCCACGTCTCCAACCTGTTCGTCGCCGAACCACCGGTGGCCCTGGCCGAGCTGCTGCTGGCGCTGGCCGGCCGGCCCGGTCGGGTCTTCTTCGCCAACTCGGGCGCGGAGGCCAACGAGACCGCGTTCAAGCTGTCCCGGCTCACCGGCCGGTCACACGTCGTCGCCACCGCCGGCGGTTTCCACGGCCGCACCATGGGCGCGCTCGCCCTCACCGGCCAGCCGGCCAAGGCCGACCCGTTCCGCCCGCTGCCCGGCGACGTCGACCACGTCCCGTACGGCGACGGGGCGGCGCTGGCGGCGGCCGTCACCGACGCGACCGCGATGGTGATCCTGGAGCCGGTGCAGGGCGAGAACGGGGTGGTCGTGCCGCCGGCCGGTTACCTGGCCGAGGCGCGGCGGATCACCGCCCGGCACGGCGCCCTGCTTGTGCTCGACGAGGTGCAGACCGGGATGGGGCGTACCGGGCACTGGTTCGCCCACCAGGCCGAGGGGGTGGAACCGGACGTCGTCACCCTGGCCAAGGGGCTCGGCGGTGGGTTGCCCATCGGCGCCTGCCTGGCCTTCGGCCGGGCCGCCGAGCTGCTGCGCGCCGGTTCGCACGGCACCACCTTCGGCGGCAACCCGGTCAGTTGCGCCGCCGCCCTCGCGGTGATCTCCACCATCGCCAGCGAGGGACTGCTCGACCACGTCAAGCGGACCGGGGAACGGTTGCGTCGGGGGGTCGAGGCGCTGGGCCACCCCCTCGTCACCGAGGTACGCGGCGTCGGGCTGCTGCTCGGTATCGTGCTCGCCGAACCGGTCGC
Organism: Micromonospora sp. DSM 43699; assembly: GCF_055517075.1. Taxonomy (NCBI): domain Bacteria; kingdom Bacillati; phylum Actinomycetota; class Actinomycetes; order Micromonosporales; family Micromonosporaceae; genus Micromonospora; species Micromonospora sp. DSM 43699. The sequence goes on along the minus strand of NZ_JBTMMT010000073.1, from coordinate 8,621 downwards.
CGGCCCGGTGGCCGAGGCGCTGCGGACGGCGGGTTTCCTGGTAAACCCGGTCCAGCCGGGGGTGATCCGGCTCGCCCCGCCGCTGATCCTCAGCGCCGCGCAGGTCGACGCCTTCCTGGCCGCCCTCCCCACCGCCCTCGACACCTCCACCTCCACCCCCACCTCGACCCCGACGGAGACCCGCGCATGATCCGGCACCTTCTGGCCGACGACGACCTCACCCCGGCCGAGCAGTCGGCGGTGCTCGACCTGGCCGCACGGATGAAGACCGACCGGTTCGGGTTCACCCCGCTGGCCGGACCGCGCTCGGTGGCGGTGCTCTTCGACAAGCAGAGCCTGCGGACCAGGATCTCCTTCGACGCCGGCATCGCCGAACTCGGTGGTCACCCCCTCGTGGTGGACACCCAGGTCACCCACTTCGGCCGGGGCGAGACGCTCGCCGACGCCGGCCGGGTGCTGTCCCGGTACGTCGCCGCCATCGTGCTGCGTACCCACGGCGACGACCGGATCGCCGAGGTGGCCGCGCACGCCACAGTGCCGGTGGTCAACGCGCTCACCGACGGCTACCACCCGTGCCAGCTCCTCGCCGACCTGCTCACCATCCGGGAGCACTGCGGCGGCACCGCCGGGCGGACCCTGGCGTACGTCGGTGACGCGGCGAACAACCTGTCGCACTCGTACCTGCTGGCCGGGGCGACCGCCGGTATGCACGTCCGGGTGGCCGGGCCGGCCGGCTTCCAGCCCGATCCCGGGGTGTTGGCCCGGGCCGAGAAGATCGCCGCCGGCACCGGCGGGTCGGTGCGGGCGTTCGTCGACCCGGCCGAGGCGGTCCGGGACGCCGACGTGGTGGCCACCGACACCTGGACCTCGATGGGCCAGGAGGACGACGGGCTGGACCGGATCACCCCGTTCCTGCCGTACCAGGTCAATGCGGCGCTGCTCGGCCACGCCGGGCCGGACGTCAAGGTGCTGCACTGCCTGCCCGCCCACCGGGGCGAGGAGATCACCGGCGAGGTGCTCGACGGCCCCTGCAGCGTGGTCTTCGACCAGGCGGAGAATCGGCTGCACGCCCAGAAGGCGCTGCTGACCTTTCTCCTGGAGGCATCCTCGTCATGACCGCTCCGACCCGCGCCGCCCGGCACGCCCGCATCGTCGAGTTGATCCGGACCAGGTCGATCCGTTCCCAGACCGAGCTGGCCGACCTGCTCGCCGCCGCCGGGGTGCAGGTCACCCAGGCCACCCTCTCCCGTGACCTGGAGGAGTTGGGCGCGGTGAAGGCCCGGGGTGGTGACGGGCGGGCCGGTTACCTGATCCCGGAGGACGGCCACCGGCCGCTGCGCGACGCCGAGGCGGCCCCCGCCCGGCTGGTCCGGCTGCTGCGGGAACTGCTCAACGGGGTCGACTCCAGCGGCAACATCGCCGTCCTGCGTACCCCGCCGGGCGCGGCCCACTACCTGGCCAGCGCGTTGGACCGGGCGGGTCTGACCGAGATCGTCGGGACCATCGCCGGCGACGACACCATCCTGGTGGTGGCCCGGGACACCGACGGCGGGGCCGTGCTCGGCGACAAACTCGCCGGCTGGGCCCGACGCGAGGACAGCGGGGACGGGAACACCCCGTGACCCGCCGGGTCACGGGTGAGGAACGAGGACACGAGCCGGCACCGGGAGCGAACCCCGCAGTCGGGGAGCGAAAGGTGAGCACTGCCAGAATGAACGGCGTGGACGACAAGAGCCTGACCGAGAACAGCGCCGCGACCAACCGGACGAGCCTGTGGGGTGGCCGGTTCGCCGGCGGCCCCGCCGAAGCTCTCGCGCGGCTGTCGGTGAGCGTCCAGTTCGACTGGCGTCTCGCCCCGTACGACATCGCCGGTTCCCGGGCGCACGCCCGGGTGCTGGCGGGCGCGGGGCTGCTCGACCCCGACGAACTGGGGCGGATGCTTGCCGCGTTGGACGACCTGGAGGCGGCCTGCGCGTCCGGGCAGTTCCGCCCGACCATCGACGACGAGGACGTGCACACCGCGCTGGAGCGCGGCCTGCTGGAACGACTCGGCAGCCTCGGCGGCAAGCTGCGGGCGGGCCGCTCCCGCAACGACCAGGTCGCCACCGACCTGCGGCTCTACCTGCGCGACCACGCCCGGGGGGTGGCCGCCCGGCTGGTCGAGCTGGCCGAGGCCCTGGTGGAGCAGGCGGAACGGCACGTCGACACCGCAGCGCCCGGGATGACCCACCTCCAGCACGCCCAACCGGTCACCTTCGGGCACTGGCTGCTGGCCCACGTCCAGCCGCTGCTGCGCGACCTGGAGCGGCTGCGCGACTGGGACCACCGGACGGCGATCAGCCCGCTCGGTGCCGGCGCGCTTGCCGGTTCCGGGTTGCCGTTGGACCCGGTGGCCGTCTCCAAGGAGCTTGGTTTCCGCACCTCGTTCGCCAACTCGATGGACGCGGTCGCCGACCGGGACTTCGTCGCCGAGTTCCTCTTCGTCACCGCGCTGGTCGGGGTGCACCTGTCCCGCCTCGGCGAGGAGGTGGTGCTCTGGACGTCCCACGAGTTCGGCTGGGTCGAGCTGGACGACGCGTTCGCCACCGGGTCGTCGATCATGCCGCAGAAGAAGAACGCGGACATCGCCGAGCTGGCCCGGGGCAAGTCCGGCCGGCTGGTCGGCGGGCTGATGAGCGTGCTCACCATGCTCAAGGGCCTGCCGATGGCCTACGACCGGGACATGCAGGAGGACAAGGAGCCGGCGTTCGACGCGGTCGACACCCTGGAGCTGCTGCTGCCGGCATTGGCCGGGATGATCTCCACGATGACCGTCCGGGTGGACCGCCTGGTCGCCGCCGCCCCGGTGGGCTTCTCGCTCGCCACCGAGGTCGCCGACTGGCTGGTCCGGCGCAACGTGCCGTTCCGCGACGCGCACGAGATCACCGGCAAGCTGGTGGCGCTCTGCGCGGCCCGGGACTGCGCCCTCGACGAGGTCTCCGATGTCGACCTCGCGGCGGTCAGCGAGCACCTCGACCCGTCGGTACGCGACGTGCTGTCGGTCCGTTCGGCGCTGGCCGCCCGGATCACCCCCGGCTCCACCGGCCCCGGCCCGGTCGCCGACCAGCTCGCCGCCGCGGCGGACCAGCTCACCGGCTGGCGGGAGTGGGCCGCCGAGCGGGTCGTACCCCGCTGAGCTGACGCGCCGGTCGTCCGTCGTCCCGCGCCGCGGGGCACGGGCGACCTGGCGCGCTCCGGCCGGCCTGCGGTGCGGACGCCCGCGCCGCTCCGGCTGGTCTCCGGGTGCGGAGCCCGCGCCGGGCCGATCGTCCGGGATGGCCGGTCGTCCGGGTGTCAGGTGGTCCGAGTGTCAGGTGGTCAGGTGGGGCGCTCGCGTCGGGGCAGTTTCGCCACCACCGCCTCGTACGAGCCGTCGACCGCTTCGACCAGTTCGTCGTCGGGGATGCCGCCGCCCAGGTCCAGCGCGTTCCAGCCGGAGCGGCCGACGTACGGCATCGGCCGGGCGTCGGCGGGGAACCGGTGCAGCCACTCGTCGGCGACCTCCCGGCTGGGGCCGCACTTCACTCCGACCCGGGCGGTGCCCTCGGGTGCGCCGAGGAACGCGAAGATCCGACTGCCCACCTTCACCACCTCGTTGCCCTCCCAGGGCCGGTCCAGCCAGGCACCCGGCTTGCCGAGGCAGTACCTCAGCATCTCCTCGCGCGTCATCGCGTCCTCCCGGTGCAGTGTCGTCGGCCCAGTCTCGCCGAATCGGCCCGCTCCGGCTGGTCGGCCGAAGTGGGCACCTCGACACCTTCTCCCCCTCTGTCAGGCGGTGCGGGCGGCCAGGCGTTCGTGGCGTTGCTTGGCCGCCTGGGCGCTGCCCAGGCCGAGCCCGAACGCAATCGCCTGCCAGGTCAGTCCACGGGCGCGGGCCATCGTCAGCAGCCCCGCCTCCAGCGCGTCGAGTTCGGCGCGCAGGTGCGGCAACAGGGTCATCGCAGCGGTGAGGTCCGCGTCGTCGACGGGCTCCTCGTCGGCGTCCCGCGTCGCCCCGCCGGCGGCCAGCGCGGTGACCACGGAGACGGCCTCCCACGGGTCGGCCAGGTACGGGTTGGTGTGCCGCCGTCGTCGTGCCTCGGTGTCGGCGTGCCGCGTGCTGATCCGGTGTAGCGCGGCGTAGGTCCGCTCGGCTCGGGCGCGGGCCGCGTCAGGTGCGCTGAAGGTGTCGGTCATGGCACCCATTCCAAGCCAACAACGATCCGTTGTCAACGAAGTGTTTAAGCAGAAGGCGTGCCCGCCGTGACGACACAGCATGACGGCGCATGCCCGCAAGGGATTCCCGGCGGGAACGCCGTCCTCGGTTTGCCGATCTTCCGCAGTTGTCGTTACCTGGACCGGTGGACTACCCGTGGCTGCACGCCCCCGCCGCCGAGGTGGCCGAGACCGCGCGGACGCTGCTCGGCTGGGAACTCGCCGCCGGTGGCGTCCGGATCAGGTTGACCGAGGTCGAGGCGTACGCGGGCACCGGCGAGGACCCGGCGTCGCACGCCCACCGTGGACCCACCCCTCGGACCAGGGTGATGTTCGGGCCGGCCGGGCACGCCTACACGTACTTCGTGTTCGGCATGCACTGGTGTCTCAACATCGTCTGCGGTGGTGAGGGTGAGGCGGCTGCCGTCCTGCTGCGGGCCGGTGCGGTGGTCGACGGGCTGCCGATCGCCCGCGAGCGCAGGGGGGACGCCGCCGACCGGGACCTGGCCCGGGGGCCGGCCCGGCTGGCTGTCGCGCTCGGCGTCACCGCGCCGGCGAACGGCACCTGTGTGCTCGACGGCAGCGGCCCGCTCCTGCTCACCCCGCCGACGACACCGGTCTCCCGGTCGGCCGTCTCCGCCGGCCCCCGGGTCGGCGTGGCCGCCGCCCACGACGTGCCGTGGCGTTTCTGGATCACCGGCGACCCGACGGTCAGCCCCTACCGCCGGCACGTGCCCCGACGGCGTACCTGACCCGGGCCTGCGGGTTCGACGCAGTTCTCCGCTGTCGTGGCGTAGGGGGCCCGTGGTGGGGGCGTCCGTTCCCGGCGGGATTGGTTAGCATTCGCGCTCATCGCGAGCGTGGAGGTAACCGAGATGGACGCACACGACGCCGGAGTACTGGTCGGCCGGCTGGCCTGCGTGGCCATTCCGCTGGCGGTGATGCTGGTGCTGGCGGTGGTCGTCGTGGTGGCGGTGCAGCTCAGCCGTCGCCGCCCGTCCCCGCCCCCGACCCGGCCGTGGCCCCCGGCCGACCCGGCCCGGTACGGCCCGCCCCCGGGCCAGCAGTACCCCGGCCCGCCTTCGACCGCAACGCCCCACGACGGCCCGCCGCCTGCCGCGTCGGACCAGGCGGGTTCCGGAGTGCCGAAGGAGGGCGAGGGGCCGGTGGGTCCGACGCCGCAGGGGTGACCGAGGCCACCTCCTGTGCGGTCGGCGGCGGAATAGTTGACTCAGCAACTATGTTGTGCGCGACGTCCGGGTACCACGGAAGGCCCGGTATCTCAGACGCGAGGAGCTGGTCATGCAGTTCGGAGTCTTCACCGTCGGCGATGTCACGGTCGACCCGACCACCGGACGGGAACCGACCGAGCACGAGCGGATCAAGGCGATGGTGGCGATCGCCCTCAAGGCCGAAGAGGTCGGTCTGGACGTCTTCGCCACCGGCGAGCACCACAACCGCCCGTTCGTCCCGTCCTCGCCCACGACCATGCTGGGGCACATCGCCGCCCGTACCGAGCGGCTGCTGCTGTCCACCTCGACCACGCTGATCACCACCAACGACCCGGTGAAGATCGCCGAGGACTACGCCATGCTCCAGCACCTGGCCGACGGTCGGGTGGACCTGATGATGGGGCGCGGCAACACCGGGCCGGTCTACCCGTGGTTCGGGCAGGACATCCGCAACGGCATCCGGCTCGCCATCGAGAACTACGAGCTGCTGCACCGGCTGTGGCGCGAGGACGTGGTCGACTGGCAGGGCAAGTTCCGTACCCCGTTGCAGTCGTTCACCTCGACCCCGCGCCCGCTCGACGACGTCCCCCCGTTCGTCTGGCACGGCTCTATCCGCAGCCCCGAGATCGCCGAGCAGGCCGCGTACTACGGTGACGGCTTCTTCGCCAACCACATCTTCTGGCCGAAGGAGCACACCCAGCGGATGGTCGGCCTCTACCGGCAGCGCTTCGCCCACTACGGCCACGGCTCGCCCGAGCAGGCCATCGTCGGGCTCGGCGGTCAGGTGTTCATGCGGCGCAACTCCCAGGACGCCGTGCGCGAGTTCCGGCCGTACTTCGACAACGCGCCGGTCTACGGGCACGGGCCGTCGATGGAGGAGTTCACCCGGGAGACCCCGCTGACCGTGGGCAGCCCGCAGCAGGTCATCGACCGTACCCTCGGCTTCCGCGAGTACGTCGGCGACTACCAGCGGCAGCTGTTCCTGCTGGACCACGCCGGGCTGCCCCTCAAGACGGTGCTGGAGCAGCTCGACCTGCTCGGCGAGGAGGTCGTACCCGTGCTGCGCAAGGAGTTCGACGCGCTGCGCCCGGCGCACGTGCCGGTCGCGCCCACCCACGCCTCGCTGGTCGCCGCCCGCGACGCCGCCGACCGGGCGGCCACCGACCAGGCCGGGAGCAGCGACCCGGCCGGGAACGGTGACCTGGCCGGTGCCGGGGCGGAGGGGGTCCGATGACCCGGCGCACCCTGGCCGTGGTGTCGGCGGGGCTGAGCCAGCCGTCGTCCACCCGGCTGCTCGCCGACCAGCTCGCCGCGGCGGCCCGTGACGAGCTGGTCCGGCGCGGCGACGAGGTGGAGCTGCGGGTGGTGGAGCTGCGCGACCACGCCCACGACGTGGTGAACAACCTGCTCACCGGCTTCCCGTCGACCGAGCTGCGGGCCGCCCTCGACGCGGTGACCGGTGCCGACGGCATCGTCGCCGTCACGCCGATCTTCAACGCGTCGTACAACGGGCTGTTCAAGTCCTTCTTCGACGTGGTGGACGCCCAGGCGCTGGTCGACCGGCCGGTGCTGATCGGCGCGACCGGCGGCACCGCCCGGCACTCCCTCGCCCTGGAGCACGCCGTCCGGCCGATGTTCGGCTACCTGCGCGCGGTGGTGCTGCCGACGTCGGTCTTCGCCGCCCCGGAGGACTGGTCCGGCGGCACCGCCGACGGCGCGCTGCGGGGCCGGATCCGCCGCGCCGGCCTGGAACTCGCCGCCCAGGTCGACAGGCGGCCACCGGCCACCGGCCCGGCGGACCCGTTCGCCCTCACCACCGACTTCGCCGAACTCCTCGGCGGCGGCCGCGAGGGCTGAGGCCCGTTGGTGGCCGGTCGGACCGCGCCGGCAGGGCCACCCGACGGGTGGCGGTCCCTCACCGGTACGGGTGGGCCACCAGCACCGGGCAGTGGGCGTGCTGCACCACCGCCTGGCTGACCGAGCCCAGCAACAGGCCGGTGAAGCCGCCCCGCCCCCGGGTGCCGACGGCCAGCACCGACGCCGTCCCGCTCGCCTCGACCAGGCCCTGCGCCACACCGACCGCCCGGACCGGATGCTCCCGCAGCACCACGTCCGGGTGGTCGGCGCGCACCTTGGCGGACGCCTCGGCGAGCAGCCGTACCGCGTGCGCCCGGTACGCCGCCTCGGCCTCCGCCACCTCGTCCGGGTTCTCCCGGTCCTGCGGGGCGGGGCCGACGTGCACCAGCACCAGCGGGACACCCCGCCGGACCGCCTCGGCAGCGGCCTGGTCGGCGGCCACCCCGGCGGCCGGCGAGCCGTCCACGCCCACCAGCACCGGCCCGTCCACGGCAAGCGGCTGCGCCTCCGGGCGGACCACCAGCACCGGGCAGTGCGCGTGCGCGGCGACCTGGGCGCCGACCGAGCCGAGCAACAGCCCGGCGAACCCGCCCAACCCCCGGCTGCCCACCACCACCAGATCGGCCCGGCGGGACTCCTCGACAAGCGTCGCGCCCGCCCCACCGGCCACCTGCCGCGCCTGCACCGTCAGCCCCGACCACCGGTCGGCCAGCTCGGCGGCGGTCCGCGCCAACATCCGCTGCGCGTCCTCCGACGGCGCCGGCACCCCCAGGTCGTACGGGTTCAGCGGCACGCCGTAGCCGAGCGGGTGCAGGTAGCCGTGCACCAGGTGCAGCGGCGCGCCGCGCAGCACCGCCGCGTGTGCGGCCTGTTCCGCGGCGGCGAGGCTGGCCGGCGAGCCGTCCACGCCCACCACTACCGGTCGGTTCATCAGCTCTCCCTGGGTCGGCTCAGCCCATTGTCGAGGTGCCGGCCCGCGTGCGCCGGCAGGTGACCCGGCCGGGCGTGCCGCCGCCCGCGCCGGACGCTCGGCCTTCCGCGGCGCGTCCCGGGCACGCCGTCGCGTTCCACCTTTCCGCCCGCCCGGCCGGCGGGGCAGAGGCAATGCGCCCGCGGGCCCCGGGACCAACGGCCCTGACGTCTCACCCACGACGGGAGTGGGATGGAGGGGAGTGTCCCTATGGGTTTCGTCAAGCCGCGATCGGTGCGGTGGGGCGTGGTTGGTAGGGGATCTTGTCGCGGAGCATGGCGTATAGGACGTCGCAGCGGCGTCGGGCGAGGCAGATGAGGGCGGCGTTG
>NZ_JBTMMT010000072.1:0-35147 GCF_055517075.1 Micromonospora sp. DSM 43699 | reverse complement strand
GGGGTGTTTCGGGTTAGGGGAGGCGGGTTTGGAGGGTGCCGTCGACCACTCGGGTGGGGAGGATCTGCTGGTCGGTGGCGGAGGGGCCGTGGACGACCTCGCCGCCGTTGAGCCGGAACGCCGAGCCGTGCCAGGGGCAGACCACACAGGCGTGCCCGTCGATCTCCTTCACCTCACCCTCGCCGAGCGGGCCGCTCTGGTGCGGGCAGCGCTCCAACATCACGGTGACCTCGTCGCCATGCCGGTAGAGGATGACCGAGACGTCGTCCACCTCGCGGGTCACCAGCTCCCGCTGCGGCAGCCCGGCCAGTTCGACCACCGACTGCCACCCGTCGCCCATCCGATGCAGCTCGGAGACGCTCTGGCTGACCTGCGCCCCCTGCTTGTACGCCAGGTGCCCACCCAGGTAAGCCCCGGCACCCGCCGCGCCCAGCCCCAGGTAGGCAAGCACCCGGCCGACGCCGTGCCGACCGGTCAACCGGGCCGCGAGGGAACCTGCGTACAGGGTCAGCCCGACGGTGTTGGCGGCAGCGTGGACGAGCCCCACCCGACGCTGGTCCCGGGAGAGTTCCGCCCAGTCGTTGAGCCCGGCCACGGCGGCGGGCACCGCGCTCACCGTGCCCAGCGCGACAAGCGTGGTGGCCGCCCGACGCTGGCCGGGGAGCAGGTCGACCACTGCCGCGCTGATCCAGGCACCCACCGGCACCTGCACCATCGCCGGGTGCAGCGGATGGCCCAGGAAGACGCCGTGCAGCAGGTCACGTACCCGCTGCGGGCGCAGGGTCGTCTGGACGGCACGCTGCAACCGGTCGCCGGCCCGGTCCAGCGCGGTGGCCTGTTCGAGTTTCGTCATCAACGCTCGCACCTTCTCCGACTTCCCGGCTGACCGGGCGGCAAACCGGGCGGCCGGGACGAATCTCCCCCCGACCAGGACCAGCGACGTGCCCGGGAGCCGTGCGACGTTCACACATCGCCCCAACAGCGCCGCGCGCAAGCGCCCCGGGCAGCGGGTGGGGTGGTCCAGGCGGGGTGGGCCAGGGATGCTGGGGGGATGGCTGTGCATGTTGCCCGGGACGGGGCGGTGACCACGGTGATCCTCGACCGGGCGGCGTCGCGCAACGCCGTCGACGGCCCGACCGCGCGGGCGCTCGCCGACGCGTTCCGCGCGTTCGAGGCCGACCCGCAGGCCCGGGTCGCGGTGCTCTGGGGCGCGGGCGGCACGTTCTGCGCGGGTGCCGACCTCAAGGCCATCGGTACGCCGCGCGGCAACCGGGTCGAGCCCGACGGCGACGGCCCGATGGGTCCGACCCGGATGTCACTGTCCAAGCCGGTCATCGCGGCGATCTCCGGGTACGCGGTGGCCGGCGGCCTGGAACTGGCGCTCTGGTGCGATCTGCGGGTCGCCGAGTCGGACGCGGTGCTCGGGGTGTTCTGCCGACGCTGGGGAGTGCCGCTGATCGACGGTGGGACGGTACGGCTGCCCCGGCTCGTCGGGGAGGGCCGGGCGATGGACCTGATCCTCACCGGCCGTCCGGTGCCCGCCGACGAGGCGTACGCGATGGGGTTGGTCAACCGGGTGGTCGCGCCGGGCGAGGCGCGGGCGGCGGCCGAGCGGCTGGCCGCCGAGATCGCCCGCCACCCGCAGACCTGCCTGCGCAACGACCGGGCATCGGTGCTGGCCGGTGCCGGTCGGCCCGAGCCGGAGGCGCTCGCCACCGAACTCGCCTACGGGATCGACTCGCTCGCGGCCGACGCGCTGACCGGTGCAGCCCGCTTCACCGCCGGCGCCGGCCGCCACGGCGAGTGATGCCGACCCCCGGTCGACCCGGCGCCAGGGCCGGCGACACGGGGCACGGATCAGACCACGGCACGAGGCCGACCCGGCCGGCCGACACCGGGCAGGACCCGGGTCGGCCGGCGTGACGGGCTCAGCTCAGGTCGTCCAGGGCGCTCTGGATGGCCCGGTGGAACGTCGGGTACGCGTAGATCATGTGCCGGAGCTGGCTGACCGGGACGGCGGCGTGCACCGCCACCACCAGCGCCGATAGCACCTCGCCCCCAGCCGGGCCGACCGAGGTCGCCCCGATCAGCACCCCCTGGTCGGCGTCGGCGATCACCTTGATGAAGCCGCCCGGTTCACCCTTGTGGATCCAGCCCCGGGTGGACGACGACAGCTCGGTGAAACCGACCTGCACGTTGATGCCCCGCTCGCGGGCCTGCCGTTCGGTGAGCCCGACCGCGCCAACCTCGGGATCGGTGAAGGTGACCCGCGGCAGCGCCCGGTAGTCGGCGCGGGGCACGGTGCCAGCGGCGCCGCTCGGGCCGGCCGCGCCCATCGCACCTCCGACCGCGCTGGCCGCGCCCATCGCGCCGCCCACCACGCTGGCCGTGCCGCTGGCGTCGGGACCGCCCTCGGCCCGCCGGGCGTGGTCGAGCACGTCGGCGACCACGATCGACGCCTGGTACATGGCGATGTGGGTGAACGCGCCCTCGCCTGTCACGTCGCCGACCGCCCAGATCCCGTCCGTGACGTGCATCCGGTCGTCCACCGGCAGGTAGCGCTGGGTGGCGTCCACCCCGACGGTGTCCAGCCCCAACTCTTCCAGGTGGGCCCGGCGGCCGGTCACCACCAGCAGCTTCTCGGCGCTGAACGACCGGTCACCGGCGTGCACGGTGAACGTGTCGCCGTAGTGGTCGACCCGTTCGATCTTGACCTCGGTGGCGATCTCCACCCCGTCGGCACGTAACGCGGCGGTGGCCGCCTCGGACGACTCCGGCTCCTCCATGGCGAGCACCCGGCCGGACGCCTCCAGCACGGTCACCCGGACGCCGAACCGGGCGAAGACCTGCGCCAGCTCCAGCCCGATCGCGCCGCCCCCGATGATCAGCAGGGTCGCCGGCAGCTCCGCCACCTCGATCGCCTGGTGGTTCGTCCAGTACGGGGTGTCGGCCAGCCCGTCGATCGGCGGGATCGACGGGCGGGTGCCGGTGCCGACGACGATGCCCCGCCGGGCCTGGAAGACCTGGTCGCCGACCCGGACCCGGCCGGGGCCGTCGAGTCGGCCGCTACCGCGCAGGAACCTGCCGCCCTTGCCGGTGAACCGGTCCACCGCGGCCCGGTCGTTCCAGGTGTCGGTGGCCTCCTCCCGGATCCGCCGGGCCACCGGCGCCCAGTCCGGCCGGACCTGCGCCGACCCGGCCAACCCGTCGACCCGTCGCGCCTCGGCCAGGGCGTTCGCCGCCCGGATCATCATCTTGCTGGGGATGCAGCCCCAGTACGGGCACTCCCCGCCGACCAGGTCGCGTTCGACACCGACGACGGTGAGGCCGGCCTCGGCGAGCCGCCCGGCCACCTCCTCGCCGCCCACGCCGAGCCCGACCACGACCACGTCCACCAGTCCCGGCTCTGCCATCCCGCCAGCATTCCGCACGGTCCGGGCTCCGGCCACCGCTCCATCCCGCAATTCCCGCCCCCGTGCGCCGGACGGGGTCAGCGCAGCCAGACCGGATCGGCGCCGGGCACCTCCAGCGGCGGCGGGTAGTCGAGGGTGCGGCGTGTCTCGGGGGGCAGCCGCCATGGCTGGTGCACGGCCCTGCCGGCCACCGCCGCCAGCTCGGGCACCCAGCGGCGGACGTACCCGCCGTCGGGGTCGTAGCGTTCGGCCTGGCGTACCGGGTTGAGTCCCCGGTAGGGGCGGCTGTCGTTGCCGGTGCCGGCCACCCACTGCCAGTTGCCGGAGTTGTTCGGCACGTCCCCGTCGAGCAGCCAGCGGGAGAAGACCGCGAGGCCGGGTCGCCAGTCCAGGCCGAGCACCTTGGTCAGGTAACCGGCGGTGATCAACCGGGCCCGGTTGTGCATCCAGCCCTCGGCGTGCAGTTGGCGCATGCCGGCGTCCACGATCGGCATCCCGGTCCGGCCCTCGGTCCAGGCGGTCAGCGCCGCCGCGTCGTACCGCCAGTCCTCGGTGGCCCCGCGTCGGTACGCCTTCGCCGAGATCTCCGGGAAGGCGGCGGTGACCTGGTAGTAGAAGTCCCGCCAGCAGAGCTGCCTGACGAACGGCCCGCCCCGGTCGCCGGCCCGGTTCGCCACCGCCAGCGGGGACAGGCAGCCGAACCGCAGATACGGGCTGAGCCGGGAGGTCTCGTCGCCGGCCAGGTCGTCGTGGATGTCGTCGTACCGGTGCAGGGTCGGCAACCACTGCGCGAGCCGGCGCTGCCCGACGGTCTCGCCGCCGACCACGGCGGCCGGCGACCCGCCGTTCGGCAGCGCCGGCAGCCGGCCGACCTGGACCCCGTCGGGCAGGGTCACCCGCCGGGGCGCGGCCAGCTCCGCCCGCCACTGCACCCCCGACCAGACCCGGTGGTACGGGGTGAAGACCCGGTAGTGGTCGCCGCCACCGGGCCGCAGTGCCCCCGGCTCGACGACTGTGACACCGGGAAAGAGCCGCAGGAAGAGCCGGTGCCTGTCGCACTCGGCGCGCAGCAGGCGTTCCCGGCGGTGGGCGTACCGGCTGACGTCGGCGGAGAGGCCGATCCCCTCGGCGTCGACCTCGCGGGCCACCCGGATCGTCTCGGCCACCGGGTCGCCCCGGCGGATCACCAGGTCGCCGCCGAGGCCGCGCAGGGTGTCGCGGAGCTCGGCGAGGCACTGGTGCAGGAACCGGGTGCGGTTGGGCGAGCGGTCGGCGAGCGCCGGGTCGAGGACGTACAGCGGCACCACCCGGTCGAAGGCGGAGCAGGCCGTCGCCAGTGCCGGGTGGTCGTGCACCCGCAGGTCGCGGGTGAACAACACGACAGCCGTGCGGCCACTCACGACAGGTCGGGGCCGGGCACCACGACCGGGGTGCCGGTACGGGTGAGCAGCGCCTTCGCCGCCACCGCCAGCCGTCGTCGCTGGGGCACCACGGCCCGCGTGACGAACACGTCGAAGTCCTGGGCGGCGACCTCGTCGAGGATGCCGCCGTAGAGGGCGTAGGCGGTCCGCATGCACGCCTGGGAGGCGGGGGCGAGCAGGGTGATGCCCGGTGCGGCGGCGGCGTAGTGGGCCTGGGCGCGGGTCACCTCGTACTCGATGAGGTCGCGGATCCGGTCGGTGCTGCGGCCGGCGGCCTGCGCGGCGCGCAGGTCCTCGGTCGTGACGTTGAACTTGGCCAGGTCCTCGTCGGGCAGGTAGGTGCGGCCCCGGTCGAGGTCCTCGGCGACGTCCCGGATGAAGTTGGTGAGCTGGAAGGCAAATCCGAGCTGACGGGCCGGTTCCCGGGCGGCGACCGGGTCGGAGCTGCCGAGGATGGGCAGCATCATGGTGCCGATGACGGCCGCCGAGCCCTCCATGTAGTCGAGCAGGTCGTCGTAGGTCGGGTACGACATGACCGTCAGGTCCATCGCCATGCTGCGCAGGAACGACGCGAAGTCGGCCCGGTCCAGGTCGAACACGGCGATGGTGTGCAGCACCGCAGGCAGCAGCGGGTCGTCGACCGGATCGCCGTGCAGGCCGGCGACGAACCTGGAGCCCCAGGCGTCCAGCCGGGCGGCGCGTTCGGCGGGCGGCAGGTCCTCGGTGCGGTCCACGATCTCGTCGGCGTAGCGGGTGAAGCCGTACAGGGCGTGTACGTGCCGCCGTTTCCATGCGGGGAGCAGCCGGGTGGCGAGATAGTAGGTGCGGCCGTGGTGTCTGTGCAGCTCCTGGCATCGGGCATAGGCGGCGGTGAGATCGGTGTCCACCGGGGCCTCCTCGTATTCGACGCAGCAATCGACGCAACTCGTAACCCTAGGGTACGCTCGCTCACATGGCCAACGACGCAGTTGCGGGTAATGCGCTCCGCGTCGCGCCGGCACAGCCGGGAGCGACGGACGATCCGGTCCGCGGCGTACTGGCCGCTTTCGCGAAGGACCTGGTCAACAGCGTCGACGACACGCTTGCCGCGTTCCTCGCCCGCGAGGTCGAGGCGCTGACCGAGATCGACGCAGCGATGGGCGGTTTCGCCGCGACGGCGCGCGACTGCGTGCTGACCGGCGGCAAGCGGGTCCGCCCGACCTTCGCCTACTGGGGCTGGCGGGGGGTGGTGGGGGGCGACCAACCGCTGTCCCCGGTGCTGCCCGCGCTGGCCGCCCTGGAGCTGCTGCACACCTTCGCCCTGGTGCACGACGACGTGATGGACGCCTCCGACACCCGACGTGGCCGGCCCACCGCACACCGGGCCGCCGCCGCCCGGCACGTCACCGCCGGACACACCGGTGACCCGGGTCGGTTCGGTGAGTCGGTTGCCGTCCTCATCGGCGACCTCTGCCTGGTCTGGGCCGACCGACTGCTCGCCCACGCCGGCGTGCCGCCGTTCCGGCTGATCGAGGTGCGGCGCTGCTACGACCAGATGCGCGTCGAGACCATCGCCGGGCAGTACCTCGACGTGCTCGGCGAGAACGACGTGGCGAACTGGTCGGTGGACCGGGCGCTGCGGGTGGCCCGTTACAAGACCGCCAGCTACACCGTCCAGCGTCCGCTGCTCTTCGGCGCCAGCCTGGCCGGCATCGACACCGACGCGCCGCTGATCGCCGCGTACACCCGCTACGGGCTGGCCGTCGGCGAGGCGTTCCAGCTCCGCGACGACCTGCTCGGCGTGTACGGCGATCCGGCGACCACCGGCAAGCCGGCCGGTGACGACCTGCGGACCGGCAAACCCACAGTGCTGCTGATGCTCGCCCGCCAGCTCGCCACCGGCGGCCAGCGGCGGGCGCTGGAGCGGGCCGGGAGCGCCACCGGCGGCCGGGAGCTGGCCCGGCTGGCCGAGGTCGTCACCGACACCGGGGCGGTCGCCCGGGTGGAGGACATGATCTCCGACCGGGTCGCCGACGCGCTCGCCGCGTTGGAGACCGCGTCGATCGACGAGACGGCGCGCACCGCGCTGACCGGTCTCGCCACCGCCGCCACCACGCGGCGGGCATGATGGGCAACTTCGTGAGGGAGGTGGTCGTGTGCGTACCGTGACGGGACGTACGGACCGGGTGGTGGTCGTGGGCGCGGGCCTGGGTGGGCTGGCGTGCGCGCTGCACCTGGCCGGCAGCGGCCGGCAGGTGACAGTGCTGGAGCGCGAACCGGTGCCGGGCGGCCGGGCCGGGCGGCTCAGCGTCGACGGGTACGAGTTCGACACCGGCCCCACCGTGCTCACCATGCCCGACCTGATCGCCGAGGCGCTCGACGCGGTCGGCGAGGAGCTGTCCGACTGGCTCGACCTGACCCCGCTCGACCCCGCCTACCGGGCCTACTACCCGGACGGCTCCACCCTGGACGTGATCACCGACACCACCCGGATGGCGGCCGAGATCTCCCGGGTCTGCGGCCCCCGCGAGGCCGACGGCTACCTACGGTTCGTCGAGTACGCCCGCAACCTGTGGAACTGGGAGCGGGCCGACTTCATCGACCGCAACCTGGACGCCCCGATCGACCTGCTCACCGGCAACCTGCTGAGGCTGCTGGCCAGCGGGGCGTTCCGGCGTCTCCAGACCAAGATCAACCAGTTCTTCGACGACCCGCGTACCCAGCGGATCTTCTCCTTCCAGGCGATGTACGCCGGGCTCGCGCCGCACGACGCGCTGGCCATCTACAGCGTCATCGCCTACCTCGACTCGGTGGCCGGGGTCTACTTCCCGCGCGGCGGCATCCACGCGGTGGCCAAGGGGATGGCCGGCGCCGCCGAGAAGCACGGCGTGCAGATCCGCTACGACACCACCGTCACCCGGGTGGAGACCGCCAACGGTCGGGCCACCGGCGTGGTCACCGCCGACGGCGAACTGGTCCCGGCCGACGTGGTGGTGCTCAACCCGGACCTGCCGGTCGCCTACCGCGACCTGCTGCCCGAGGGCCGGCGGCGCAGGCTGACCTACTCGCCGTCCTGCGTGGTCCTGCACGTCGGATCGACGCAGGAGTATGGGAAGATCGCTCATCACAACATCCATTTCGGACGGTCCTGGAAGGGCACCTTCGACGAGGTGATCGGGCGCGGTGAGCTGATGACCGACCCGTCGCTGCTGGTCACCAACCCGAGCCGGACCGACCCGTCGGTCGCCCCGGCCGGGCGGCACACCTACTACGTGCTGGCCCCGGTGCCCAACCTCGACCGGGCCCCGTTCGACTGGCGGGGCGACCTGAGCCGGCGCTACGCCGACCAGCTCGTCGCCACCCTGGAGGAGCGCGGGTACGTCGGGTTCGGCGCCGGCATCGAGGTGTTGCGTACGATCACCCCCGCCGAGTGGGAGGAGCAGGGAATGGCCGCCGGTACGCCGTTCGCCGCCGCACACAGCCTCTTCCAGACCGGGCCGTTCCGCCCGTCGAACCTGCACCGCAGCCTGCCCAACGTGGTCTTCACCGGCTCCGGCACCCAGCCCGGCGTGGGTGTGCCGATGGTGCTGATCTCCGGCAAGCTCGCCGCCAACCGCATCACCGGCGCGGGTCGGTGACCGGGTGAAGTCACGGGAGGGTCACCTCGTCGAGCTGGTCGACGACACCGGCCGGGCACTCGGCGAAGCCACCGTCTCCGCCGCCCACCAGGCACCCGGACGGCTGCACCGGGCCTTCTCGGTGCTGCTCGTCGACCCGGACGGCCGGGTGCTCCTGCAACAACGGGCCGCGGTGAAGACCCGGTTCCCGCTGCGCTGGGCCAACTCCTGCTGCGGGCACCCGCTGCCAGGTGAGCCGCTGGCGGAGGCGGCCAACCGCCGGCTCGCCGAGGAGTTGGGCGCCGGGCCGGTGTCGCTGACCGAGGTCGGCGTCTACCTCTACTACGCCGAGGACCCGGCCTCCGGTCGGGTCGAGTTCGAGTACGACCACGTGCTGCGGGCCGACGTGCCGGCCGAGCTCACCCTGCTGCCGGACCCGGACGAGGTGTCCGAGCTGCGCTGGGTGGACCCGGTCCGGTTGATGACCGAGATCGACGCCGACCCGCGCACGTACTCGCCCTGGCTCGGCGGTGTGGTGAGCCGGCTGCTGCGCCCCACCACCGACACTGCCACCACCGGTTCCGACGCCCCCGCCGGGTCCGCCACCCCGTCCGGACAACGGGTGGACGACGCGTCGGAGCGGTCGGGTGGTCGATGAGCCGCTGAGCGCGGGGGCCGTGGCACGCCGGCTGGGTGTGGCGGTCACCACCCTGCGTACCTGGCACCAGCGCTACGGCCTGGGTCCCAGCCAGCACGTCCCGGGTCACCACCGGCGTTACACGCCGACCGACCTGGCCCGACTGGAGATCATGCGGAAGCTCACCGCCGAGGGGGTCACCCCGGCGGAGGCGGCCCGCTGGGCGAAGCAGAGCCCCGGCGGGCAGCTACGGCTGCGGGCCGGCGTCGGGCGGGACGGCGGAGGACAGACCATCCCGGTCGGCCGGGCCGGGCCGGCCGCCCGGGGGCTGGCCCGCGCCGCCATGCGGCTGGACGCGGCGGTGATCGGCGACACGATCTCGCTCGCCCTGGCCACCGACGGGGTCGTCGCCACCTGGGAGGGGCTGCTCCGGCCGGTGCTGGCCGGCATCGGTGAGCGCCACGTCACCACCGGCGGCCTGATCGAGGTGGAACACCTGCTGTCCCGGTGCGTCTCCGAGGCGTTCGCCGCCGTCGCCCGGTCCGCCCGGGCCGGCGGTCCGGCCAGGATCCTGCTCTCCTGCGCCGACGAGGAGCAGCACACCCTGCCCCTGGAGGCGCTGGCCGCGGCGCTGGCCGCGGCGCGCGTGGCATACCGGATGCTCGGGGCCCGGGTGCCGGTGGCGGCCCTGGTCGAGGCGGTCAACCGGACCGGGCCGGCGGCCGTGGTGGTCTGGTCGCACACCCGCCCGACCGCCGACCCGGGGCAGCTCTCCGCGCTGCTCGCGGTGCCCCGCCGACCGCTGCTGGTGCTCGCCGCCGGGCCGGGCTGGCGGGCCGACACACTGCCCGCCGGGGTGGTCCGCCCGGTCGACCTGGCCGAGGCGGTATCACTCGCGCTGGCCGTCCGGGATTCGTTGGACCAGTCGACGGGGGCCGACCGGGCCTGACGAAACGGGACATCGTGAACTACCGTCGGGGCGGTCCGCTTACCCCTTCCCCCCGGAGTGACGATGCGTTCACGCCCCGTCCTGGCGGTTGCCCTGGGTCTGCTCCTGCTGGTCGCCGGCTGCGGAGACCAGCCCCGACACGTCCGGCCGGCCGCCGCGCCGGCCCCGGCCACCCCCGCGCCCGAGCCGGCCCAGACCCCGACCCCGACGCCGTCGCCCACCAGCAAGCCGAAGCCCCGGTTGCGACCGAAACCGAAGACGCTCCCCGCCGGCCTGCGTAAGGCGACCGGAGTACGCGCGGTGGCGCTGACCTTCGACGACGGCCCCGACCCGACCTGGACACCGAAGGTCCTCAACGACCTCCGGGCGGCCAAGGTCAAGGCGACGTTCTGCGTGGTCGGCACCCAGGTCCGCAAGCACCCGGAGCTGGTGGCCCGGATCGTCCGGGAGGGGCACCAGCTCTGCAACCACAGTTGGCGGCACGACGTCGACCTGGGTCGCCGGCCGGTCGCCGAGATCCGGGCCGACCTGGTCCGCACCAACCAGGCCATCACCAAGGCCGTCCCGGGCGCGAAGGTGCCGTTCTACCGTCAGCCCGGGGGCCGGTGGACGCCGGAAGTGGTGGCGGTGGCCAAGCAGTTGGGCATGCGGTCGCTGCACTGGACCGTCGACCCGCAGGACTGGGCCAAGCCCACGACCGGCGTCATCACCAAGCGGGTCGAGAACGCCGCCCGTCCCGGGGCGGTGGTGCTGATGCACGACGGTGGGGGTGACCGGAGCCGCACCCTCGGGGCCGTGCCGCACGTCATCGGTGACCTGAAGCGCCGATTCGGCATCGCGCCACCCCGCTGAGCTGCCGGTATGCCCAGCCGGGTCCGGCCGGGCATACCGGTTTGGCCGACTGGCAGGGGATGACATATGCTTCTCATGCCTCCGGCGGGGCCGGATGGGAGCAAGTCCGCAGAAGTTGCGAGTGTGCAATGATGGCGGGGACGCCCTCATCGTCTAGTGGCCCAGGACGCCGCCCTTTCAAGGCGGTAGCACGGGTTCGAATCCCGTTGGGGGTACGATCCGGCCCAGCCGGAGGCAACAAGTAAGGTCCTGTGGAGCAGTTGGAGTGCTCGCCGCCCTGTCAAGGCGGAGGTCGCGGGTTCAAGTCCCGTCAGGACCGCCAGCGCCGACGCCGCGTGCACCATTGCGCGGCGTTCTGCGTTATCGGGACGAGTCACCCGTCGGCGGAGAACCCGCCCTCCGGTAACATGTCCCGAAGCACCAGGCCAGGTAGCTCAGTTGGTACGAGCGTCCGACTGAAAATCGGAAGGTCGGCGGTTCGACCCCGCCCCTGGCCACATAGCCTTTCGCCGGGCTACAGAAAACGGTGACCTGCGGAGACGCGGTCACCGTTTTCGTGTATCCGGCTTCCCACGAGCGCGTACACGAGGCTGCACAGCGCCTCGTCAGCCGGTATGGTCCGGGCCTATGGGACAGGAGAACGTGAATCCGGAGGACGTCCACCAGGACGTCGACCGGTACTCGCTGCGCTCCACGCTCCTCGTCCCCGCCAGCGCGGAACAGGCCTTCGCGGTCTTCACCGGCTCCCTTACCGACTGGTGGGTACGTGAATACACCTGGTCCGGGCCGGCGGCGCTTGCCGAGTTGGGGATCGAACCCCGGGCCGGCGGCATGCTCTACGAAATCGGCCCGTACGGCTTCCGGGGCGACTGGGGCCGGGTGCTCACCTGGGATCCACCGCGCCGACTCGTCTTCACCTGGCAGCTCGGCGCGGACCGGGTCCCGGTGCCGGACCCGGCCCGCGCCAGCGAGGTGGAGGTGCTGTTCCTGCCGGACGAGTCGGGGCAGACCCGCATCGAGCTGGAGCACCGGCACTTCGACCGGCACGGTGAGGCCGCCGAGGGTTATCGCGCCGCGTTGACCGCCGGCTGGCACGAACTGCTCGGCCGCTACCTCGCCACCCTCACCCGCACCGTCCCCGGCCCCCACTGACCCACCCCCGCTCCGCCCCCTCGTTCCCCCGTGCCTCCGCCGGGCCCCGGCAGGTGAGCCGGAGCTGGGTGAGGGCCGGTCAGGTGGAGCCGGTCACCGCGTCGGGGCCGCCGAGGTCCGCCCGGCGGCCGGCCGCCGCTCCCGCGCCGAAGCCGGAGCCGGCGAGTCGACGGGTCGGGGCGCTCCGCAGCCGGGGATAGACCTCGGTGACCCGGCGGGCCACCCGGTCCGAACGGTCGGCCAGCACCAGCGCGACCGACGGGGTGCCCCGTTCCGCCGCCGCGCCCGCCTCGGCGGCCCGGAGCCGCTCCGAGATCACCCGGGCGAAGCCGGCCAGCCAGGAACGGCGGAACGCCGCCGGGTGCTCACCGGGCGGCACCACGGTGCCGGCGAGCCCGTGCGCGGCCTGCACCAGCAGCGAGGTGAAGAGCAGGTCCACCCGCTCCAGGTCGCTGGCGAAGCCGAACAGGTGCAGCACGAATCCGCTGCCGTCCTGCCGTCGTACGCAGCGGCAGCGCAGCGGGTCGGCCACCGCCGCGAGCAGCCCGGCCTTGTCCCGGGCGTACGGGGCGACGACGTCGACCACCCGGTCGCCGACCGGATCGGTGGTCGGATCCCGGGCGGCCAGCAGTGCGCGGTCGACACCGTACCGGGCGATCAACTCGGTGGCCTTGGCGGTGAAGGCGGCCGACTCGGCGGGGGTGCAGGCGGCGTCCTCGGCCTGGGCCAACAGCTTGCGCACCTTGCTGAGCATCGCCTCGGACATCCGTCACAGGTACCACGAAGGTTCACGAGTCCGTCACAGCGGGATCAGAGATCGACAGATATCATCGCCACTCACCGCGCCCTGTCCGCGACTCAGGGTCCGTCCCCTCTTCCCTGGAGGCACCACCATGGCATTCCGGCCCGCCCGCCTGATCGCGATCGCCGCCACCCTGCCCCTGCTGTGGTACGGCGCACCCGCACAGGCCGCCCCGGAGACCAACCTCTCCGCCTCGGCCGCCACCTGCTACGGCGGGGCGGTCCGGTCGTACTTCCAGGTCGGCGGCTGGGGTGGGGACGCCGGCCCGTACAAGGCGAGCGCCCGGTGCAAGGACGTCAACGTCAAGAACAGCAGCGAGTTCGGCACCGAGGCGTGCGTGGTCTTCATCGACAAGACCAACAAGTGCAACTACCTGACCTACCTGCCGGCGAAGTCGGACTACATCACCGTCGCCACCAACGTGCGGGACGGGGCGAACTTCAAGGTCCGCTTCTCCAACCTGCGCTACGAGTACGAGCCCCTGGTGGCGTACCACGCGTTCTGAGCCGGCCGACGCGACGCCCGCCGCCGAAGAGCCACCCCGGCGCGACGGCCCGCAGCGGGGGCGGGGCGGGTCAGCCGGCCCGGCTGCGCAGGGTGGCCACGGTCGAGCCGGCGAGGGTGAGCAGGCAGTCCGGTAGCTGCCCGTCGGCGACCGCCGCCCCGAACAGCGCCTCGCCGGTGTCGGCGTCGTGGTTGGCGTACGCGCTGACGAACCGGGCGACCCAACGGGTGTCGTACCCTGCCTCGTCGATGCCTGGGAAGTCCAGCGCGCACGCTCCCGGCGGCGGCGGGTCGCCGATCATGGTGGCGGCCAGGGTCCAGGCGACCGTGTACGCCCCGGCGAGGCCGGACCGGTCCACCACGGCGTCGAAGGTGCCGACAACGGCGGCACCGTCTCCGGACAGCGCCGAATCGAGTACGGCGGTAGCGTCGGCCAGCGTCTGATCCGGTACGTCGGTCACTTGCGGCACAGTAGGAGGCCAGGTCAAGCGAGAGAGCGCCGAAATGGTGACCACCTGCTGGGACGGCGTGACGGAGCGTACGGACGACTGTCGGGCCGACGACCAGGGCAGCCTCCCTTGGTCCCACGGCTGCCGTCGGCACGCTATGGTGCGCACCGGACCTGCGCCGGAGGAAGGACGACCATGCTCGTTACACGCGGCCCGCGCGCGGCCACCCTGGCGGCCTGCGCGTCGTTCCTGCTCGCCGTCAGCGCGTGCGGGACGACCGACAAGCCCGAGGAGGCGGCCACCCCGCAGGTGCGCCTGTACGGCACCGACGGCAACATGCAGAACTCCTTCGCCGCCGAGCTGAAGGACCGGGCCGACCTCGTCGACGGCATGAAGGGCACCACGCCGCTCACGCCGCTCACCGACGACTTCAAGCAGCGGCTACGCTCCGTCGACCCGAAGTTGACCGACTACCTCTACGCGGCGGAGACGTACGACGCGGTCATGATCAGTTCGTTGGCCGCCCAGCTGGCCGGGAGCACCGATCCGGCCGACATCGCCAAGCAGATCGTCGGGGTGACCACCAACGGTCGCCGCTGCACCGATGCGGCGAGCTGCCTGCCGCTGGCCCGGGACGGCCAGGACATCGAGTACCGCGGCCAGTCGCTGACCCGCGCCGGCTTCACCGACCTCGGGGAGCCGGCCACCGCCAGCTACGCGACCCTGCACTTCGACAACCAGAAGATCAACGACGCGAAGACCGAGTTCGTGGGCGCCGGAGACGAGTCCGGGGTGAGCACCAAGGCCGCACCCAAGCCGAAGAAGCAGCGGGGCGGGCGCAACGACAGCAGCGACGGCTCCCCGCTGATCCTCGGCGGCCTGCTGCCCAAGACCGGTGACCTGGCCCTGGCCTATCCGCCCCTGGCGGCCGGCGTGGCGTTGGCGATCAAGGAGATCAACGCCGCGGGTGGGGTGCTCGGCGACCCGGTGACCTGGTTCGACGGTGACGACGGCACCAACCCGGCCGTCGCCAAGGCCACCGTGGCGTCGCACGTCAGGAACAAGGTCCAGGTGATCATCGGGGCCGCCGCGTCCGGGATCTCCGCCGCCGTGCTGCCGGACGTGGTGGCGGCGGGGAAGATCCTCTTCTCGCCGTCCAACACCGATGCGGGGTTGAGCCAGGCCGACGACAAGGGCCTCTACTTCCGGACCGCTCCGCCGGACAGCCTCCAGGGCCGGGCCCTGGCCGACGTGATCCTCCGCGACGGCCCGCACAAGATCGTGGTGGTGGCCCGCAAGGACTCCTACGGTGAGGGCCTCCAGGAGACCGTCCGCGCCGAGCTGGAGCGGGCCGGCTTCGGCAGTGACCGGGTGAAGCTGTTCACCTACGACCCGCCGGCCGACGCCAAGGCCCCGCCTGTCGACTTCGGCAACCTGGCCGGTGAGATCAAGAACTACCGTCCGGAGGCCGTGCTGGTCATCGGCTTCGGCGAGTCCGCCGGGCTGATCAAGGCACTGGCCGACGCGGGCGTACCGATCCGACACTGACGCCGACGTCGCCGGGGGCTGCACCGGAGCTGGTGCCGCCCCCGGCTCCGTCAGCGCGGCCGGCGACGGTCCAGGAAGTCGGTCATCCGGCGGTGCTTCTCCTCGTCCTCGAAGAGCACCGCCTGGCTGACCAGGTCCAGCTGCGGGTGGGCGGCGACCGGGGCGTCCACCGCGAGCTTGGTCAACCGCAGCGCCAGCGCGGAGCCCTCGGCCATCTCGTCGAGCAGCCCGTGCGCGGTGGGCAGCAGCTCCGCCGGCTCCGCCACCACCCGGTTCACCAGACCGATCCGTAGCGCCTCGTCGGCGTCGACCCGCCGACCGGTGAAGAGCAGTTCCTTGGCCCGGCCCTCGCCGACCAGCGCCGGCAACCGGTGGGTCGCCCCGGCACCGGCCAGGATGCCCAACCGCACCTCGGGCTGGCCGAAGACCGCCCGGGCCGTACACACCCGCAGATCGCAGGCGTACGCCAGCTCCGCGCCGCCGCCCAACGCGGGACCGTCCACGGCGGCCACGCTCGGCATCGGCAGGGCCCGGAGCCGGGCGAAGGCCGCCGAGTTGATCGCGGCGAGGGCGTCCAGCCGACCCCGCTCCCGCAGCTGGCCGATGTCGGCACCACCGGCGAAGAGCCCGTCCGCGCCGCCGGTGAGCAGCAGCAACCGGGGCCGGGCCTCCAGGTCGGCGCAGACGTCGTGCAGTGCGCCGATCAGGTCGGCGTCGATGGCGTTGCGCTTCTCCGGCCGGTCCAGCGTCACCACCACCCGGTCGGGCAGCTCCTCCACCCGCAGCCCGCTCATCGCCGCCGACCGTCCTGCCACGAGTAGAAGCCCTGCCCGGACTTCTTGCCGAGCTTCCCGGCGGCGACCATCTCGACAAGCAGCGGCGGCGGTGCGAACCGGTCCCCGTACGCGGCCTGGAGGGTGCGGGCGATGTCCAGCCGCACGTCCAGCCCGACCAGGTCGGTCAGCTCCAACGGGCCGACCGGGTGCCGGTAGCCGAGCACCATCGCCTTGTCCACGTCGGCCGGCTCGGCCACCCCGTCGGCCACCATCCGGATCGCCTCCAGGCCGAGGGTCACCCCGAGCCGGGAGGTGGCGAAGCCGGGCATGTCGCGTACCACGACGGGGTCCTTGCCCAGCCGGCCGGCGAGCGCGACGGCCGCCGCGGTGGTCTCCGGTGCGGTGGCCGCGCCGACCACGACCTCCAGCAGGGCCATCACCCAGACCGGGTTGAAGAAGTGCAGCCCGAGGAAGGACTCCGGCCGGGCCAGCCCCTCGGCCAGTTCGCCGATGGGGATGCTCGAGGTGTTGCTGCCCAGCAGCGCCGGGCGCAGCCGTTCCGCCTCGGCCAGCACCGACCGCTTCAGCTCCGACCGCTCGGGCACCGCCTCGACGACCACCTCCGGTGCCGGGGCGATCTCGGCGAGCGCGCTCCGCAGGGTGATCCGCGACCGTTGCGCGGCGGCCTCGTCGCCGCCGAGCTTCCCGCGCTGCACCGCCCGCTCGCACAGCTCGTCGAGGCGGACGGCGGCGGCCTCGGCCCGACCCCGGTCCACCTCCACAAGCTCGACGGCGTAGCCCGCGCCGGCCGCCACGTAGGCGATGCCGAGCCCCATCGTGCCGGCCCCGACGACGACAAGACGACTCATCGCTGCTCCCTCACTGCGCACGGTGGCGTGCGGGGTCTCCGGCACGCCCTGCCGCTCGCTTCGCTCGCTCATGGGTGCGACCCTATGCAGCACCGTTCCCGGCGGCATGCGTGGGGGATCGCCACACCGGGTACAGACGGGCCAACGTCAAGGGAAGGAACCAGTCGACATGAGCCAGGCACCGGAGACCGTGGACGGCAGCGACACCACCGACGGCACGGCGATCGTGGAGACGCGCGGCAACGAGCGTGTCGACCTGCTCCGCGCCGACACCAACAACGACGGCAAGACCGACGTGTGGGTGGTGGACACCGACGGCGACGGCCGGGCCGACCTGTTCCAGTTCGACACCGACGGCGACGGCAAGGTCGACATCACCATGGTCGACATCGACGAGGACGGCACCCCGGACGAGGTGGTCGACGGCGACGGCGGCCTCCCCCCGGAGCAGCTCCCCCCGACCGTCCAGGTCTGATCCGGGCGCGGGGGCCCCGGTCGGGCCCCCGCCCACCTCCCGGTCGGGCCCGCTCACCGCCCGGCCAGCCGCAGGGTGGCCAGATAGTACGGAGCGTCGCGGTCGTCCACGTCGGTCAACCGCCACGGGGTGCCCCGGACCAGCTCGGCCAACTCCTCGGGCGAGCAGACCAGGTAGTCGAACCACTCGGTGCCGAGCTCGCGGTAGCGCAGCCGCAACCGCAGTTGCCCACCGAGCCGACCGCGCCGGCGGTTCCGCTCGTGGTAGCCGGTGTGCACCGGGTCCGTGGTGCCGTACGGGTCGGTGCCGTGCGCGATGACCTGCGCACCGGGCCGGGCCAGGGCGGCCAGCGCGGCGAGGAACCCCGGTGCCCGCTCCCGCCCCTCGAACAGCCCCAGGTTGTTGCCGAGCAGCAGGAACGTGTCGTAGCGCCGGCCGTCGGCCACGTGCTCGTCGACGGTGCCGAGGACGAGGTCGCGCACCCCCCGGTGCCGGCTGACGCGCAGCGCCCCCGGTGAGGTGTCCAGCCCGGTGACCGGTACGCCGTGTTCCTGGAGCACCAGCGCGATCCGGCCGCCCCCGACGCCGACGTCCAGGGTGGCGCCCCGGGCCCGGTCCACGGCCCGGTGGTCGTACGGCTGCCAGTGCTCGGGACCGTCCAGGTAGTGCGCGGCGGGCGCCCCGTTGACCAGCCCGTCGTCCCGTTCGATGATCTCGATGACCGGCCGGGGCAGCCGCCCGCCGACCAGCGGCCGGGGCCCGATCCCGGTGTGCACCGCGTACGCGTCACGCAGCAGTTCTCCGAACACGTCGCCCAGCCGAGGTTCTCCGGTCACGACTGCACGCTATCGGGGCCCGGTCGTCGTATCGTGGGCGGCGTGACCGACCTGGACCGCCTGGCGGCGGAGAAGTACGTCCTGCTGACGACGTTCCGCAAGGACGGTCGTGCGGTGTCCACCCCGGTCTGGGCGGTCCGCGACGGCGACGCCCTGGCGGTCTGGACGGTCACCGACTCGGGGAAGGTCAAGCGGATCAGGCGGGACGGCGCGGTGACCGTCGCCCCGTGTGACGTGCGCGGCCGTCCGCTGGGCGAGGCGGTGCCGGGTCACGCGGTGCTCTGCGGGCCGGCGGAGAGCAGCCGGGTGCGCCACCTGCTCCGCCGGAAGTACCGGCTGCTGGGCCGGCTGACCCTGCTCGGCAGCCGGCTGCGCCGGGGCGAGGCGGGCACGATCGGCATCCGGGTCACCGTCGGGCAGTGACCGGGCGTCGGGTCGGCCGGGCCGGGCGTCGGGTGCGGACATGGCACAGGGGCGGTGGAGCGCCGCTTGCCGCGACGTCCGCCCGCCCCTGTGGCCGAAATGTTCTGACCGGGTCAGTCCCCCTGGCGCTGTTGGGGAATCTGTCCCTGTAGCAACGCCCGCACCTCCGACTCACGGTACCGACGGTGTCCGCCCAGGGTTCGGATCGCGCTGAGCTTCCCCGCCTTGGCCCACCGGGTCACCGTCTTCGGGTCGACACGGAACATCGACGCCACCTCGGCCGGCGTGAGTAGCGGCTCTGGTTCATGCGTTCGCGATGCCATCGGTCACTCCTCCACATGGATAGACATCGGCCGGGGTCCCGCCGGCCGACGCGTCTCCCATGGTCCGGCTAGTCCCCGATGTCCGACATGGGCCGAACGGCCGAAGGTCCCTAGACGGACGGATGAACCATGCCCGATTTATCTGACTTTTACACGGCAGAAACTACCTTATTCGGACTCATGATCACGGTTCGTGATGCGTCAACTACGAGGGTGACTCACAGTTGACAGTGTCGCTGGGCGTTTCGTGGCTAATTGCACCGTTCGAGCAGCTGGATCGCCCGCCACCGGGCCACCAGCCGGTCGTACGCCGCCGACGCCTCTTCCGCCTCACTTCGGGAGAGCCCGGCCAGCCCCGTCGCCACCAGCTCCGGCGAGTCGTCCGCCGCCAGCGTCTCGTCGGAGAGCAGCTGCACCAGACCGCCGTAGTCCAGCTCGACAACCGAACGCGGGTGGAACTCCTCCAACCACCGGGCGGCCTCCTCGACCGCCTCGGTGATCGGCGCCTCACCTATCGACTTCTTCAGCACCGAGAGCGCCCGGGAGGCCCGCCGACGGGCCTTGGAGATCTCCGTCCGGTAGCGCAGCGCCCGCCGCCCCGGCCGGGTGACCAGGTCCCGCTCACCCGCCTCGAAGAGCACGAACCACCGCAGCGGTACGCCCCAGGTGGCGATCTGCTCGTGCAGTCGGGGCACCCCGTGCTCCAGCACCCGGGCGCCACTGCGCCAGTCCTCCACCACCGCCTTGGCCTGCCCGGCCAGGACCGGCGGGACGAACGCGTCGGCGATCACCGACGGCACCCCTTCCCGGGCGCTCAGTGCCGCCTCGGCGACCCGGATCCGCAGGTTCCAGGGGCAGACCAGCAGCGCGTCGTCGATCTCCAGCACGTACGCCTCGTCGGGCAGATCGGGCAGCCGGGTCCAGCCCGCGCCGAGCGCCGCGATGACCGAGGTGCGTTGCCGGCCCGGCCCCTCCAGCGGGGCCACCGCCCGCCCCTCCCGCACATAGCGCCGCCAGTACGACTGACGGTCCCGGTCGAAGGCGGTCAGCGGCTCGTACACGCGCAGGTAAGAAGCGAAGAGCGACGGCACCGCGCGATCCTCCCACGAAACCCCGCACCGGTGCCGCCGCCGTCGTGCCCTGCCGGACCCGGGCCGGGACCGACACGGCGATCGACCGGCGGCGACCCATCGGCACAGCGGCCCGACAGGCGCGGTGGTCGTGATGTGGACGACGGCACGGGTTCCGACCGATATTAGGCTCACCAGGGCCGGCAGCATCCCCGCCGGCAGCCGACCAGGTCCGCGCCCCACGAGGGCGCACACCGACACAGGAGCAAGTCATGAGCGTATTCGCCAGCACCGACGATCCGGGATCCGCCGGTCACGAACAGGTCGTCTTCTGTCAGGACAGGCAGAGCGGCCTCAAGGCGATCATCGGCATCTACTCGACCGCGCTTGGCCCCGCGCTCGGCGGCACGCGGTGCTATCCGTACGCCAGCGAGGAGGCGGCGCTGGCGGACGTGCTGGACCTGTCCCGGGGCATGGCGTACAAGAACGCCCTGGCCGGGCTGGACCACGGCGGCGGCAAGGCGGTCATCTGGGGGGATCCGGACCAGGTCAAGAGCGAGGCGCTGCTGCGCGCGTACGGCCGGTTCGTGCAGTCCCTGGCCGGGCGCTACTACACCGCCTGCGACGTCGGCACCTACGTGGCCGACATGGACGTGATCGCCCGGGAGACCCGCTTCGTCACCGGTCGCAGCGTCGAGCACGGCGGCGCGGGTGACTCCTCGGTCCTCACCGCCTGGGGCGTCTTCCAGGGCATGCGGGCCGCCGCCGAGCACGTCTGGGGCTCACCGACGTTGCGCGGACGTCGGGTCGGGGTGGCCGGGCTGGGCAAGGTCGGCAGGCACCTGACCGGTCACCTGGTCGACGACGGGGCCGAGGTGGTGGCGACCGACGTCGACCCGAGGGCGCTGGAGTGGGCGCGGGCCAACCACCCCCGGGTCGGGCTGGTCGCCGACACCTCCGCGCTGGTCGCCGCCGACATCGACGTGTACGCCCCGTGCGCCCTGGGCGGTGCGCTCGACGACGACACGGTGCCGGCGCTGCGGGCCAGGGTGGTCGCCGGCGCGGCAAACAACCAGCTCGCCCACCCGGGCATCGAGAAGCTGCTCGCCGACCGGGGCATCCTGTACGCCCCCGACTACGTGGTGAACGCCGGGGGCGTGATCCAGGTCGCGGACGAGATCGACGGCTTCAACTTCGAGCGGGCCAAGCTGCGGGCCACCCGGATCTACGACACCACCCGGCAGATCCTCCGGCTCGCCGAGGACGAGGGGGTGCCCCCGGCGGCGGCCGCGGACCGGCTGGCCGAGCGCCGGATGGCCGACGTGGGCCGACTGCGCGCCATCCACCTGCGGTGACGGGGCCCGTCCCGGGTGTGACGGTGGCCGCATCCGGGACACCTCACCTCGATCGGCGGCTCCCGTGCGGGTGACCGTCCGCAGCCGGTAAAGCCTGTCGCTATGCGGCTTCTCCCCCCGTTTGACCGCTGTCACGGGCAGCTCCGGCGCCTACCCCTTACCGGGTACGATCGGTGACGGCCGGGTGACTGCGACGCGCAGGGCCGGCAGACGGTAACCCGAGGTGCCGAACGGTGGCATCCCCATGTACCGTAAGAGCCACGAGAGATGCCTGACGTCATCGGGGCCCGCCTTCGGGCTGCCCCGCATTCTGTGCGAGGGGGTCGAGCCATGGGGCGCGGCCGTGCTAAGGCCAAGCAGACAAAGGTGGCGCGGGAGTTGAAGTACCACTCCCCGAACACCGACCTCACCGCCTTGCAGCGCGAACTGGCGAGTGCCGGTGGGAAGTCTGAGCAGCACTTCGACGACGACTACAAAGAGTATGTCGACGACGACGACGAGGATCACGCGGACGACGACCCGGACCCCTGGGCCCCTCCGACCCGCTGACCTCCGGTCACATCGAGCACGCGGCAACTCTCCGCGTGCTCA
The DNA here is from genome assembly GCF_055517075.1 of Micromonospora sp. DSM 43699. Classification (NCBI taxonomy): domain Bacteria; kingdom Bacillati; phylum Actinomycetota; class Actinomycetes; order Micromonosporales; family Micromonosporaceae; genus Micromonospora; species Micromonospora sp. DSM 43699. Next base: position 13,106 of record NZ_JBTMMT010000072.1, on the reverse strand, counting down.
CTCATGTGCCCGACCAGAGCGGCGCGACCATCGACGATCAGGGACCTCGCCGGCCCGGAGCACACACCCTCCGACGGTCGACGCGGTCCCTGATCTCGACGGGCACGACTCGCCTCGACGTCCCGCAACAGCTCTCGGCCACCCCGAGCCAGCTCAGCGTGGTCGGTTGTTCCAGTTGTAGAAGGTCGGGATGTTCTCGAAGTGGTTCCAGGCGCAGACCGCGCCGGCCCCCTCCCCGCCCGGCACCTCCGCCCGGGACCGACGCGCGGCCTCGGCCTCGTGGAGCAGGGCGGAAAGCTCCCCGGCGGCATCCCGCACCCGGTCGGCGACCTGATCCGTGCCGGTCCCGACGCGCTCAGGCGGCCGGGGACTCGTGGTCTCGGGCATGCTCCAACACTCCCTCCAGTAGGCGGATCTTGCTGTTGCGACAGTGTTCGGTCTCCGTACCGTCGAACCGTCCCTGCTCGAAGTAGCGGTTGGCCGCATGGCCGCCACCGCAGAAGCCGAAGTACGCGCAGGACGACCGGCACGCCTCGACCCCGCTGAGGAACTCACCCACCCAGTCGGTGCCCGGCGCACCGGTCAGGATCTCGGCCAGCGGGGTGGCCAGCACGTTCCCGCTGCTGAAGTCGCCGTACCGGGCGTCGGTGAAGCCGGCCAGCTCCGGGGAGAGCACGGTGACCGAGCCGTCGTACCCGATCGTCGGGATCGGGTCGAGCTGCCGGGGCAGCAGGTCGCCCTCCGCGCCGGCCAGCACCGCCGCCGCGTACCGCAGCGACCACTCCACCTCGCGCAGGTGCACCCTGGGCGTCCGCCGCCAGGCCGTCACCAGTTCGGCCCAGAACGCGGTCACCGTCGCCGCGTCGTGCGCGTTGCTCCGGGTGTTGACCCCCTCGGTCTCCTCGATGTTGAGGCCCAGCACGTCACAGCCCAGTTCCAGGAAGTAGTCGTACAGCTCGGTGGCGAGGCCCGGGGTCGGCCGGCTCACCACCGCCAGCGCCGAGAACGGCAGGCCGTGCCGGCGCAACGCCGCGATCCCCCGGACGATCCGGTCGTACGCCGGCCGGCCGGCCCGGGTCACCCGGTCGTCGTTGCGGGCGCGCGGGCCGTCCACGCTCACACTCACCCGCACCCCGTGCTCGACGAAGAACGCGCACCAGGCGTCATCGACCAACGTGGCGTTGGTCTGCACGTGGTGCTCCACCCCGGCGGGGAACGGCGCGATCAACGCCGCCAGGTGTTCCCTGCCGGCGGCCAGCGGCTCCCCGCCGTGCCAGACCACCGAGAACCGGCCCTGCGCCGCCCAGGGGGCCACCGCGGCGGCGACCGCCTCGGCCACCGCCACCGGCATCCGCCGATCGGCCGCCCGGTGCGGCAGATAGCAGTACGCGCAGTCGAGGTTGCACAATGTCGTCGGCTGCATCACCACGTACGACGGAATCGCCGCGATGCCCCGCATACCCGGCAGGGACAGTGCCCGAGCAGCCATCGACCCTCCTCCCCCGTGCCCGAAGTGTCCTTCAGGCTAGGCGGCGACGGCCGCTCGGGTTAACCCCCGACCAGGTGCGCGGCCGGACGAGCCGAGACGATCAGCCCCGGGTGTGCTGGCCGATCATCTGGACGTTGCCGGTACCCTCGATGATCTCGCCGGCCAGCCAGGCGTCCACACCCCGGCCCGCGAGGGTGGCCAGCGCGCGGTCGGCATCCTCGGCGGAGACGATGGCGAACATGCCGACGCCCATGTTGAACGTCGACTCCATCTCCGGGTCGTCGATCCGGCCCTTGGACTGGATCAGGTCGAAGATCGGCTGCGGCTTCCAGGTGGCCCGGTCGACCACCGCGTCGACATGCTCGGGCAGCACCCGGACCAGGTTGCCGGGGATGCCGCCGCCGGTGACGTGGGCGATCGAGCGCACCTCCGCCTCGGTGATCAGCTTCAGGCAGTCCTGCGCGTAGATCTTGGTCGGGGTGAGCAACTCCTCGCCCAGGGTGCGCTGCCGGCCGAAGTCGTCGATCACCACGTCCAACCGCATCCGACCGGCACCCAGCAGCACGTGCCGCACCAGCGAGTAACCGTTGGAGTGCAGACCGGACGAGCGCATCGCGATCACCACGTCGCCCACCTCGACCCGGTCCGGGCTGAGGATCTCGCTCTCCTCGACCACGCCGACGCCGGTGGCGGAGACGTCGTACTCGTCGGGGCGCAGCACGCCCGGGTGTTCGGCGGTCTCGCCGCCGAGCAACGCGCAACCGGCGTACCGGCAGCCGTCGGCGATGCCGGCCCCGATCTCGGCGACCCGGTCCGGCACGACTTCACCGGTGGCGATGTAGTCGAGCAGGAACAGCGGCTCGGCGCCACAGGCCACCAGGTCGTCGACGACCATCGCGACCAGGTCGATGCCGATCGTGTCGTGGATGTCGAGCTGCTGGGCGATGACCAGCTTGGTGCCCACCCCGTCGGTGGAGGAGGCCAGGATCGGGTTCTTGTACTTCTTGGTGTCCAACCGGAACAGGCCGGCGAAACCGCCCAGGTCGCCCATGACCTCCGGCCGCCGGGTCTCCTTGACCTTCGACTTGAGCAGCTCGACCGCCCGGTCGCCCGCCTCGATCGACACCCCGGCGTCGGCGTACGAGACCGAGCGTTTGCGGGTGGTGCGGCCGGTGCCCGCCGTCCAGGGCTGACGGTCGCCACCGGCGCCGTTCGGGCTGCTTCCTGCGCCGCTGCGCTCGGACACGTAGGTCACGGTTCTCCCCTTTGTGGTTCTCGGTGCCGTGCCGACGGTGGCCGGACGACCCCGGTGTACTACGGGCGGTGGGCGGTCGCGCCGCCCGGAGTGGCGACGAGCGGTGTGTGGTGCTCCGGAGCGTCCGGGGTGTCGGCGACCCGCCGGCCCACCCCTTCGAGCACGTGCTTGCCGATCAGGTTTCCCGCCGGCAGGTCGATCGGGTACTCCCCGTCGAAGCAGGCCCGGCAGAGTCGGTTCTTGGGCTGCTCGGTCGCGGCGATGAGACCGGGGAGCGAGACGTAACCGAGGGTGTCGGCACCGATCGACCGCCGGATGCCCTCGTTGTCCAGCCCGTTGGCCAGGAGTTCGGCCCGGGTGGCGAAGTCGATGCCGTAGAAGCACGGCCAGTTGACCGGCGGGGAGGAGATCCGGACGTGGACCTCCAGCGCCCCCGCCTCGCGGAGCATCCGCACGATCGCCCGCTGGGTGTTGCCGCGCACGATCGAGTCGTCGACCACGACCAACCGCTTGCCCCGCACGTTCTCCCGCAGCGGGTTCAGCTTGAGCCGTACGCCGAGCTGACGAAGGGTCTGCGACGGCTGGATGAAGGTACGCCCGACGTACGGGTTCTTCATCAGGCCGGCGCCGTAGGTGATGCCGGACGCCTCGGCGTAACCGATGGCGGCCGGGGTGCCCGACTCGGGCACCGGGATCACCAGGTCGGCCTCGACCGGGTGCTCCTTGGCGAGTTGCCGCCCGATCTGCACCCGGGCGGCGTGCACGTTACGGCCGGCGATGGTGGCGTCCGGCCGGGCGATGTAGACGTACTCGAAGAGGCAGCCCTTCGGCTCCGGCGCGGCGAACCGGTTGGAGCGCAGGCCCGCCTCGTCGATCGCGATCAGCTCGCCCGGCTCGACCTCCCGCACCACGCTCGCGCCGACGATGTCCAACGCGGCGGTCTCGCTGGCCACCACCCAGCCGCGCTCCAGGCGGCCGAGCACCAGCGGCCGGACGCCGTGCGGGTCCCGGGCGGCGTAGAGGGTCGACTCGTCCATGAAGACGAAGCTGAACGCCCCCCGCAACTGCGGCAGCACCTCCAGCGCGGCGGCCTCCACCGACAGGTCGGGGCGGCTGGCCAGCAGCATTGTCACAAGCGAGGTGTCGTTGGTGGCCCCGTCGTCGAGCAGGCCGCGCTCGGCGACCTCCTTCTGCAACTCGGCGGTGTTGACCAGGTTGCCGTTGTGCGCCAGGGCGATGGTGGTGCCGGAGGTGGTCGACCGGATGGTCGGCTGGGCATTTTCCCAGGTCGAACCGCCGGTGGTGGAGTAGCGCGCGTGCCCGATCGCCAGGTGGCCCCGCAGGCTCTTCAGCGTCGGCTCGTCGAACACCTGGGCCACCAGACCCAGGTCCTTGTAGACCACCACGCCGGACCCGTCGCTCACCGCGATGCCGGCGGCCTCCTGACCACGGTGCTGGAGCGCGTAGAGACCGAAATAGGTGAGATTGGCGACCTCTTCACCCGGGGCCCAGACACCGAAGACGCCACAGGCGTCCTGGGGGCCGGGTCGCTGGGGGTCAAGGTCGTGGCTCAGCCGGCCATCGCCTCGGGGCACTGCCGCTCCCTCATGCTGGTCTGGACTGGCCTGGCGGAGCCGGGGGCTGCCCCGCGCCTTTCGGCCCTGGACCACTGTCGTCGCCTGACAGTGTACGCGAATACGAGTGGATACAGAAAGTCATGATTCGCCTCCGATCAGTCACCCCGCCGAGAGGAACGGTGCAGCTAGAGCGGCAGGTGGTCGGAGAGGTCCGCACGATTTCCGCTCACCTGTACGCGACCGTCCGTGATCGCCCGCGCCCACGACAACCGCCCGGTGGCCAGCGCCAACCAGGTGGCCGGCGCCATCTCCACCACGTTCGGCGGGGTGCCCCGGGTGTGTCGGGGCCCCGGAACGCACTGAACTGCGCCGTAAGGTGGGACCCGCACCTCCACCGATCGGCCGGGGGCACGCTCCGCGAGGACGGTCAGAAGGGTACGGACCGCCTCCCGGTACACCGGCCGTTCGGGCGTACGCCCCTCATCGAGTGCCGTCAGCGCCGCTACTACCACGGCGGACTTAATGTGCGGAGAGGACACGACGGGACGATACGACCTGAGTCTGCCGGGTGCCACGCTGGCCCCTGGGTCGCGCCGATCCGGTCAGACAAGGCATAGTTGCCGACGGCGTATTCGTACCGTGATGATCCCCGGCCCCCGCCGGGGAAGTCAGACCGGAAGGCGGTGGACGTGTCAACACACCGACGTGCCTGGACGCAGCGGGCCGGTGTGGTCGTAGCGCTGGTGGCCGGCGCCCTGCTCACGGTCCCCGCCACACCCGCCTTCGCCGCTCCGGGCGTCAACAACGTCTCGGCGTCCCCGAGCTCCGTCGAAGCCGGAAAGACTACGCGGGTCAGCTACTCGCTCACGGTGGGTGACGGCTCCCCTGTCGACGTCTCGGTCACCTCCAGCAACGGCAAACTGCGCTGCGTGGACGGTTGCAGTCGCAGCAAGGTCGACCAGAGCGGCGGCTCCAGCGCCAGCTTCGCCCTCGCCGACGACGCGTCGAACGGCTCCGCCACGATCACCGTGAAGGCCGTCGACGCCAACGGCGCCGAGAACTCGGCCAACACCACCGTGACCCTGGTCGCCAAGGCCGCGCCGCAGACCACAGCGCCCCAGGACAAGCCGACGGTCAAGTCGGTCTCCGGCAAGGTGGTCGTGGCGGCCAACGGCGACCCGGTACCCAACGCGGTGGTGGGGCTGGAGGATTCGAGCGGCAAGCAGTTCAACACCACGAGCGACGGCAGCGGCAACTTCCGGATCACCGGCTCCACCGCGAACCCGATCGCGCCGGGATCGATGGTGCTCGGGGCCAGCAAGGACGGCGTCGTCGCCACCAAGCCGATCAACGCGGGTGCCGGGCAGAGCCTGGGCAACCAGCGGATCAGCCTGGCGTTGAAGGTCGAGGTCAGCCCGAGCGCCACCCCGTCGGTCACGGCAGAGGCCACGCCGACGGAGGAGACGACCGAGGAGACCACCGAGGAGACCACCGAACCGACCGGCGGGCAGCAGCAGGCCGCGTCCCAGGACGACGACAGCGGGTTCGGCTCCTTCCTGATCATCCTGCTCGGCGGCCTGTTGGTGGCGGCCGGCGTCGGCACCATCGTGCTGCTCTGGATCCGGCGCAAGAACGCCGACGCCGACGACGGGGAGGCACCGGGCGCCGCCGCAGCGGGTGGCGTTCCCGGCCCCCGGGGGCCGCGCGGCACCGACGACCAGACCCGGGTGGTCAACCGGGTCGGTGCCGGACCCGACCCGACGATGGTCGGCAGCTCCGCGCTCAGCGACGCACCGACGATGATGCACCGGCCGGTCGTCGACGACGTCCCGCCGGACCCGTACGCCGCTCCGCCGCAGCCCTACGGCGCACCGCAGGACACCTGGGCCGGCGTCGGCGGTTACGGCGAGGAAACCCCCGGCCAGGGCGGATACGGCCAGCCGGGCGGTTACGGTGCCGCACCCTCCTCCGGCGGTGGTTACGGTGCGGCGGGCGCTGCCGGTGCGGCCGGCGGTTACGGCAACGCCCCAGCCTCCGGCGGCGGTTACGGCAACGCCCCAGCCTCCGGCGGCGGTTACGGCAACGCCCCAGCCTCCGGCGGCGGTTACGGCAGCCGGGACTACGGCGCGACGGCCGGTGCTGGTTACCCGGCGCAGGAGCAGCCCGGCGGTTACGGCAACGAACGCTACGACGAGCCCACCGGCCGCTACACCGGCGACAGCACCTCGTACGCACCGGCCGCCGACCCGTACCCGACCAGCACCTACCAGCCGGAGCCGGACGCGTACGGCCAGCCCGGTGGCGCGGCCGGTTACGGCCAGCCCGAGCAGGGCGGCTACGGCCGGGGCGCGGAGCCGACCGGCGGTTATGCCGGCGGTGGCTACGGTCAGCAGGCCGGTTACGACGCAGGCCCGGCACAGGGTTACGGCAGCCAGCACGGCGGCTACGACCAGCCGACCGGAGCCCACCAGGGCGGCGGAGCCCACCAGGGCGGTTACGACCAGCCGACCGGTTACGACCAGCGCGGCGGTGCCCCGCAGGGCGGTTACGACCACCGTGGCGGTACCCACCAGGGCGGTTACGACCAGCGCGGCGGTTACGACCAGCAGGCGGGTTACGACCAGCAGGCCGGCTACGGCTCTCCGCAGGGCGGGTACGGGCAGCCCGGTGGTTACGGTGCCGAGCAACCGCAGGGCGGCTACCGTCAGGAGCCGCCGCAACAGCGCGGCGGCGGCTACGACCAGCAGGGCTACGACCAGCAGCAGGGCGGCTACTACGGCGATCAGGCCCAGCCCGGTCAGGCCCCCACCGGCCAGGCCCCCACCGGCCAGGCCCGACCGGACGGGCCACCCCCGGAGCACGGCGGACGCCGTCTCGACTGGTTGGACGACTGAGACTGGTCGGACGACCGACCCACAGGCGACAGCAACGACGGCGGGCCGCCCGGTGAATCCGGGCGGCCTGCCGTGTCACCGGATCAGCCCCGCTGTGTCACAGCACCGGATCAGCCGGCCGAGAAGACGCCCTGACGGAGCACCGGCACCACGTCCGACCCGTCGAGTTGGACGGCGACCTCGACGTCCCCGGCGAAACCGCCCTCGATCAACTCCCGGCCGGAGACGCACCCGCGTACCGCCGCCGGCACGTCGGGGGTGCTGGCCAACGCGGCGAGCGCCATCGCCGCCTCCACCGAGAGCCCTCCGGGCACCCCGGAGATCGCATCCAGCACGCTTGCCGCACCCAACTGGTCCTCCACCGAGGGGCGTAGCGTGCCGTCCGGCCAGCGTTCACCGGCGGCCACCACCCCCACCGGGGCATCCGTCGAGCCGTACCCGTGGTGGCGCAGCCATCGTCCGACGGCGCGGGCGTTGCGCAGGCAGGCCGCGACCACCGGCCGACCGGTGGCACTGGCCGCGGCGCTGATCGCGGAGCCGTTCGGCGACGGCAGCACCAGGTCGGCGACGACCGGCGCGCTGCTCAGGGCCGCCGGGGAGAGCGACCACGGGTGCTCCGCGCTCGTCTGCCGACGACCCACCGCGGCCACCGCGCCGACCCGCACCGCGTAGTCGGCTGCCTGTTCTCCCCAGGGGAACGGGTGGACCCGCATCCCCCGGGCGACCGCCACCTCCACGGCGGTGGTGAACGAAAGCACGTCCACCACCACCAGGACCGCACAGACCCGGCCGAGTTCCGCCGCCCCGGTCGGCCCCCAGTCGAACCGGGCACCCGATCCGGGCTGGGCGTGGACGGCCGAGGGCACCGCCTCAGCGCTGGTCGGGCGTCGGGCGCTGCCCGTCACCGGTCCCGGCCGCCGGAGCATCGTCCGCACCGGTCTCCGAGGTCGACCCGACCGCCGGCACACCGCGCCCGCCGGCCGTCGACGCGGCGTCCGGGGTGCCCGCCCCGGGCGTGCCTCCTCCGGAGGGGACGCCCGACGCCGGGGTGGTGCCCCCCGGGGCGTCCGGTGCCGACCCGCCGACCGCCGGGGCCTGCGATGCCGGCGCGGTACCGGCGGGAGCGTCGGCCGAGACCGGTGCGGTGCCGGCAGGGGCGTCGGCCGAGACCGGTGCGCCGGCCGCTGCGGTGTGCGCGGTCGTCGGGCCGGTGCCCGTCGGGGCTTCGTCCGCGACCGGTGCGGCGGTCGCCGGAGCGGCCACCACCTCGCCGGCCGGGTCGTCCGCGTCGGCCGGCTGCTCCCGCTCCGGTACGCCCACCGGCTGCGCGACGGTGGCCGGCGCGATCGTGGTGGTGCCGGTCCGGACCGCCTCGACCTGCGCCTGGGCCGCCTCCGGCCCGCCGAAGAGCCGGGGCAGGGTCGCGGTGTGGGCGGCCCGCAGCTCGTCCAGCCCGATCCGGAACTGGCCGTGCACCTCAAGGAGGCCACCGGCCGGGTCGGTGACGCCGATCAGCTCCCACGGCACGCCACGCTCGGCGCAGAGCGCGGTGAACGCCTTGTCGTGCCCGCGCGGGACGGTCACCAGCACCCGGCCAGCCGACTCGCTGAACAGGAAGACGAACGGCAGCGAACCGTCGGCGAACCGCTCCGGCACACCGATCCGGACCCCGACGCCCCGGCGCAGGCTGGACTCCACCAGGCTCTGGGCCAGGCCACCGTCGGACAGGTCGTGCGCGGAGCTGAGGTGGCCCACCCGGGCCGCCTCGGCCATCAGTTCGGCGAGCTGACGCTCCCGGCCCAGGTCGACCTGCGGCGGCATGCCACCGAGGTGCTCGTGCGTCACCCAGGCCCACTCGGAACCGGAAAGCTCCACGTGCGTGTCGCCCAGCAGGTAGACCTGGTCGTGGTCGCCGTTGGCCCGTGGGACGAAGCCCATCGGCACCCGGTCGGCCACGTTGTCCAGCACACCCAGCACGCCGACCACCGGGGTCGGGTGGATCGCGGCGGCACCGGTCTGGTTGTAGAAGCTGACGTTGCCGCCGGTAACCGGGATGCCCAGCTCCAGACAGCCGTCCGCCAGGCCACGGACGGCCTCGGCGAACTGCCACATCACGCCCGGGTCCTCCGGCGAGCCGAAGTTCAGGCAGTTGGTCACGGCGATCGGCTTCGCGCCGGTCACCGCCACGTTCCGGTACGCCTCGGCGAGCGCCAACTTCGTCCCCTGGTAGGGGTCGAGGCGGGCGTACCGGCCGTTGCCGTCGACGGAGAGGGCGACCCCGAGGCCGCTCTGCTCGTCGATCCGGATCACGCCGGAGTCCTCCGGCTGGGCCAGCACGGTGTTGCCCAGCACGTACCTGTCGTACTGCTCGGTGACCCAGGTCTTGTCGGCCAGGTTCGGCGAGGCGATCATGCGGAGCAGGGTCTCCCGCAGCGCCTCCGGGTCGCTCGGCCGGGGCAGCGTCTCGGCCCGGTCGGCCTGGAGCAGGATCAGGTCGGCCGGCTCCCGCATCGGGCGGGCGTAGACCGGACCGTCGTCGACCAGCGAGCCCGGCGGCACGTCGACCACCACGTGGTCGTTCCAGGTGACAAGCAGCCGGCCCGGCCCGCCGTCCGACGAAGGCGCGGTGACCTCGCCGATCGCGGTGGCCAGCACCCCCCACTTCTCGGCGGTCTTGAGCACCGCCTCCAGCTTCTCCGGGGTCACCACCAGCAGCATCCGCTCCTGGGACTCGCTGGCCAGGATCTCGTGCGGCTCCATCGACGGCTCGCGCAGCGGAACCCGCTCCAGCCAGACCCGCATCCCGGTGCCGGCGGACGCGGCGGTCTCGGTGAGCGCGCAGGTCAGGCCCGCGCCGCCGAGGTCCTGGATGCCGACGACCAGCTCGGCGTCGTACAGCTCCAGGCACGCCTCGATCAGCAGCTTCTCGATGAACGGGTCGCCGACCTGCACCGACGGGCGGCGCTTCTCGCTGCCCTCGTCGAAGGTGGCGCTGGCCAGCACCGACACGCCGCCGATGCCGTCCCGGCCGGTCTTCGCGCCGAGCAGCACCACGACGTTGCCGGGGCCGGCGGCGTCCTTCTTCTGCAACCGGTCGACCGGCAGCACGCCGAGGCAGAGCGCGTTGAGCAGCGGGTTGCCCTGGTAGCAGGGGTCGAAGACCAGCTCGCCGCCGATGTTGGGCAGGCCGAGGCAGTTGCCGTAGCCGCCGACGCCGGCGACCACGCCGGGCAGCACCCGGGCGGTGTCCGGGTGGTCGGCCGCGCCGAACCGCAGCGGGTCCATCACCGCGACCGGGCGGGCACCCATCGCCAGGATGTCCCGGACGATGCCGCCGACGCCGGTGGCCGCGCCCTGGTAGGGCTCGACGAAGCTCGGGTGGTTGTGCGACTCGACCTTGAAGGTGACGGCCAGCGTGTCGGAGACCCGGACGACGCCCGCGTTCTCCCCGATGCCGGCAAGCAGCCGGTCGCTCGGCGGGGCCTTCTCACCGAACTGGCGCAGGTGCACCTTGCTCGACTTGTAGGAGCAGTGCTCGCTCCACATGATCGAGTACATGGCCAGCTCGGCCTGGGTGGGGCGGCGGCCGAGGATGTGCCGGATCCGGTCGTACTCGTCGTCGCGCAGGCCCAGCTCGGCGTACGGCTGGAGCTCGTCGCCGGTGCCCGCGGCCCGCTGCACGGTGTCCACGCCGTCGGCCCAGTCGGTGGCCGGTGCCGGACCGGTGTGCCGGCCGGCGTTGGCCGGCGGCGCGACGACCGCGCGCGGCTCCGCCGGGACGGGGCCCGCGGCTGCCCGTACGGCCGGGTCCTGGTGGGTGGTCATGACCTCTCCTCGCTGCGCTCGTACCCGCCGGTGGGGCGGTGGAGCCGACCGATGTTCCCGTCGCGCACGGTCACGCCGGCGTCCCCACCAGGTGCTTGAGCACTGAGGTGAAGAAGCCGAGGCCGTCCAGGGAGGGGCCGGTGAGCGCCTCGACCGCGTGCTCCGGGTGGGGCATGATGCCGACCACGTTGCCGGCGGCGTTGGTGATCGCGGCGATGTCCCGCTGCGATCCGTTGGGGTTGCCGCGGACGTAACGGGCGACGACCCGTCCCTCGGCCTCCAGCGCGTCGAGGGTGGCGGTGTCCGCGACGTAGCAGCCCTCGCCGTTCTTGACCGGGATGAGGATCTCCTGGCCGGGCTGGAAGGCGTTCGTCCAGGCGGTGCCGGCCGACTCGACCCGGAGGACCTGGTCCCGGTTGCGGAAGTGCAGGTGCTGGTTGCGGGTGAGCGCGCCGGGGAGCAGGTGTGCCTCGCAGAGGATCTGGAAGCCGTTGCAGATGCCGAGCACCGGCAGGCCACCCCGGGCGGCGTCGACCAGGGTCTCCATCACCGGGGCGAACCGGGCGATGGCACCACAGCGCAGGTAGTCGCCGTAGGAGAATCCACCCGGGAGGACGACGGCGTCCACCCCGTGCAGCTCAGGGTCGCCGTGCCAGAGCCGGACCGGCTCCGCACCGGCGATCCGCACGGCACGGGCGGCATCCCCGTCGTCCAGCGAACCGGGGAAGGTCACCACTCCGACGCGGGCGGTCACGAGTGCGCGTCCACGGTCTCGTCGGCCTCGACCCGGACGGTGAAGTCCTCGATGACGGGGTTGGCGAGCAGCTTGTCGGCGATCTCCCGGGCCCGGTTCAGGTCCGGTTCGCCGGTGAACTCGATCTCGATCCGCCTGCCGATGCGGACGGAGGCGACGTCACCGACGCCGAGCCGCGGCAGCGCGTTTGCGACGGCCTGGCCCTGAGGATCGAGGATCTCGGGCTTGAGCATGACGTCGACGACGACGCGAGGCACTGGGCACTCCTGACTGTGTACGCAGTTGGGTGCCGGCCCACTACGGGCGAGCGCAGCCAGCGTACCTGGCAGATTCCGGTCCGGACGCACCGGCCGGGCGCAGTTCAGGCAGTGATCGACATTACCGCCTGCCGCGACGGCCGGTCGAGATCCGTTCGTTGCCGCTCTGATGCGGATTTGTTGCCGATCGTCGCCGCGCCACCTCGACACACCCCACCTGAGCAGGCAATACGTGGCTCAACGCCAGATTTAGGACCGGTATCCGACAAACAGGGACGAGCGCGTCGCGAGTCACCTCTGTCACAGTGGCCGACGCCGACCGCGACCTTGCACGCGAACCGGACGCCGACCACCCCGATCGCCAGATGTCGATGCCCGGGTCGGCCTCCCGGCGCCGCCGGTCCGACGGCCCGATCGTCCCGAGAGCGGCACGGATGTCGGCCTGACGCCCGCCTGACTGTTACCACCCGGGCACGGCGCGGATGGCTGTTCGAGTGCCGCCCGTCCGCGCCGCCTCGTTTTGCAGCATCCGACCAGGTGCCCACGGGACGCTTCGAGGCCGTACGACTACTGACAGCATCGGAACCGTGCTGGTCGTGACGACGGATCAACTGCCCGGCTACGAGATCCGCCAGATCCTCGGCGAAGTGGTGTCGTCGATGGCGCGGACGAGGAACCCGTACCGCGAGGGGGTCAAGAACCTGCGCGGCGGGGCGTACGACCCGATGGCCCCGGACAACCTCACCCGCTGGCGTACCGACTCGGTGGCCCGGCTCGGCGAGGAGGCCCTGCGCATCGGCGCGAACGCCGTGGTGGGTATGCGCTTCGACAGCCGGGACTGCGGCGAGATGTGGATGGAGATCTGCGCCTACGGCACGGCGGTGATCGTGGTGCCCAGGGTCCCCGACGTCATGCCGCACGACCAGCCCCTGGTCGCCGCGGAGACCGCCCACGAGCCCGGCTTCACCGAGGCCCCCGGCGGCATCGCCGAACCGGCGAGCGCCCCCGACCTCTCCTCCGCCGCCGACACCCCCACCCGCAACCCCTGACCCACC
>NZ_JBTMMT010000071.1:0-37357 GCF_055517075.1 Micromonospora sp. DSM 43699 | reverse complement strand
GGAGGGGGAGGGAGGGAGGGGGAGGGTGTCGAACGTTCCTGCGGCCCGGGGGCGGCAGGGACGTCGGGGGTGTGCGGGGTCAGGCGGGAGTGCTGGCGGTGGGGGATTTGGTCGAGCCGGAACCACCGCTCGTCGAAGTACCCGAACCCGATCCTGGGGCGGATCCCGAGCCTGAGGATCCCGAACCCGTGCCCGAGGAGGAGGACGAGCCCGAGGAAGACGTGCCCGAGGAGGACTTGCCCGAGCCCGAGGAGTCCGTGCCGGAACCGGAGGAGGTGCTCTCCGACTTCGCGGCGCCGCTCTTGCCCTCGGCGCCCGAGGCCCGGGAGTCGGTGCGATAGAAGCCGGAACCCTTGAACACGACACCGACCGAGTTGAAGACCTTGCGCAGCCGCCCCTCGCAGGCGGGGCACTCGGTCAGCGGCTCGTCGGAAAACGACTGCACCGCCTCGAGCTGGTGGCCGCACGCGGTGCAGGCGTACTGGTACGTGGGCACGTTCTCCTCCGGATCTGGCACGGCCGATTGGCACTCGGCGTATTCGAGTGCCAATGGTGCGTCATGCGACCCGGGTTCGTCCAGCGGACGGGGACGATCGTCACCCCCCGGCACCCCACACCCGGCGGAGCGGACGCGGGTGTCGGAGCACCGCCCCGCCGTCGGGAGAGCGGGCAGGAGGACCGCCGGTCGACGGAGGCGGGGGCGCTCAGGGTGTGGCGGAGGGGGTCGTAGTGAGTGGGCGCAGGCCGTCGGACGGGGTGAGGGCCGCCCGCACCGGCCGGTCGTGCGGCTGGGCGGGTAGCGAGGAAAGGAGCTCGCCGTCGTGCAGCAGCGCCACGGTCAGGGTGGTCGCCGGCACCCGGGCCAGGGCCCGGTCGTAGGAGCCGCCGCCCCGACCCAACCGCATCCCGCGTCGATCGACCGCCAGCGCGGGCACCACCACCAGGGTCGCCCCGGTGATCGCCGTCCGGCCCAGGCGGGGACCGTCCGGCTCGCGCATGCCCCGACCGGCGGCGACCAGGGTGCCCGGCCCGGCGTACGACGCCCAGTCCAGGTCGAGATCGTCGCAAAGCACCGGCAGCAGCAGTTCCGCCCCGGCCGGTAGCGCGGTGCGGAGCACCTCGGGCAGGTCGGGGCCGCCCGGTTCCGAGCCGACCGGCACGTACCCGGTCATCCTGGTCGGGCGCAGGCGGCGTACCAACTCGGTCAGCTCGGCCTGGACGCGCATCGCGGCGGTGGCCCGCTGCGGCGCGGTGAGCGCCCGGCGGTGGGCGAGCAACGCGGCGCGCGTCTCGCGTTTCGCCGCATGGACGACTTCCGCTTCGGCAGAAAAATCGGGCACGCAACACTCCTGACGCAACGCTGTCAAATCGGTCGCTCTGTGTCAGCATCGCAGGAACGGGCCTGGGACTTCCGGGGGGACAGCGTTGACGCTACGCGGGCGGTTGACGGCGGCCTTTCTCACGGTGGTGCTCGGCCCGGTGCTGCTCGGCGCTGCCTTCGTCGGCACCACGCTGTCGACGGTGGACCGCAGCCGGTCCACCGAACGGCTGGGCCTGGCCGCGTCCGCCGTCCGTACCTCGATCGACGCGCTCTGCCAGCAGTTGCGGGCCGCCGCCGACGCGGTCGCCCTGCGCTCCGACCCGGCCAGCCGGGCGGGCGCGGCCGGCCAGGTGGTCAGCCGGGGGTTGGCCGCCGCCGTGCTGGTCACCGACGGGACCGGCGGCATCGCGTACGCCACCCCGGGTGGACCCCCGCCACCCTGGCAGGACTGCGCGGGCGTCCCGGTCGGCGGACCGGTCCTGGCCCTCAGCGCCCGGGTGGACCTGCGGGATCCGGCCGGCACGCCGCTCGGCGCGGTGGCCGCCGCCGAGGTGGTCGACCCGGCGTTCGTGGCCCGGTTGGCCGCCGCGACCGGCGTCGCGGTCACCCTCCTCGACGACACCGCCGGCCCCGGCCGGATCACCCACACCACCGAAGCCGACGGGGTACGCGAGGCGGTGCTCGCCGCCGCCGGCACGGTGGACGGCGACCGGGTCAGCGCGACCCCCGGCGGCCGGTACGTCCGGCGGCTCGGGCCGACCCCCGGGCAGCCGCTGCCGCTGATCCTCTCGGTGGACGGAGAACAGCCGTCGGGTCTGCCGGTCGTGCTGGTCGGGGCGGTACTGCTGGCCGCCGCGCTGGCCGTGCTGACCGCGTGGCGGCTGGCCCGGGTCACCACCCGGCCACTTGTGGAGTTGGCCGGGGCGGTGGACCGGGTGGCCCGGGGTGATCTGACCACCCGGGTGCCGGTGCGCAGCCGGGACGAGATCGGCCGGCTCGCCGCCGCGTTCAACCGGATGATCCGGGAGACCGCCGGGTACGTGACCGCGTTGACCAGCAGCCGGGACCAGCTGCGCGGCCATCTCGGGGTGCTCGGGGACACCCTGGCCAGCACCCACGACCTGCAACGCATTCTGCGGGTGATCCTGCACAGCGCGATAGCGGCGACCGGGGCGCGGGCCGGGGCGGTGCTGCTGCTCGACGACACCGGAATGCTCGTCGGGCAGTGCGCCGAAGGGCTGGCCGGGCGTTGCCCGCCGGGCACCGAGCCGGAGGAGTTGCGGGTGCCGGTCGGCGCGGGCGTGGTGGGCGCGGTCGCCGCCACCGGCGAGCCGCAGCGCGGTCGGCTCCCGGCCGGCCCGACGCCACCCGGCGAGCCGTGGTGCGAGACGTACGTGGCGGTGCCGTTCACCGTGCCCGGCGGGGACGCCGCCGGCCGGGCCCCGGCGGTCGGCGTGCTGGTCCTCTACGACCGGCCCGGCGCTGCCGAGTTCGACGACGACGACCTGGCCACCCTGCGGACCTTCGCCGGGCACGCCGCGGTGGCGGTGGAGAACGTCCGGGTGCACGAGGAGGCGCAGCGGTTGTCGCTGACCGACCCGTTGACCGGGCTGTGGAACTACCGCTACCTGCGCGAGTCGTTGCGTCGGGAGGTCGAGCGGGCCAGCCGGTTCGGCCGGATGCTCAGCATCCTCGTCCTCGACCTGGACCGCTTCAAGATCGTCAACGACAGCTACGGGCATGCCGCCGGGGACGCGGTGCTCGTCGAGTTCGCCCGCCGGGTCCGGGCCGAGATCCGTGAGGTGGACCTGGCCTTCCGGCAGGGTGGTGAGGAGTTCGTGGTGCTGCTGCCGGAGACCGACGCCCCGGGTGCGGCGACCGTCGCCGAGCGGCTGGGCGCGGCCGTGCGGGACACCCCGGTCGTGGTAACCGGCCATGCGGGCACCCCGACCACGATCACGGTGTCGGTCTCCATCGGCATCGCCGTCTATCCCGACCACGCCAGCACCGGCGCGGAGGTGCTGGACGCCGCCGACGAGGCGTTGTACGCGGCCAAGGGGGCCGGCCGCGACGGTTACCGGGTGGCGACCGCGCGGCCCCGACCGACGCCGGCAGCGGACGGTGCGGTCGAGGAGATCGCCGTACCGGCGGGGGCGACCAGCCCGGACGACGGCCTGCCCCGGGCCGGACCACCCGTCGAGCCGACCTGTGCCGACCAGCCACCCGCCCACCGGCCGCCGACCGATCGGGCTCCCGTCGACGACCTGCCGACCGACCTGCCGCCCGGCGAGCCGGCCGGTCGGCACGCCGTCGGCGCTCCCGGTGTGACGCAGCCGGGCGGCGCGTCTTGTGGTCCTCACCCGCCGCGGCAGAGCCGTGGCCGATAGTCTCGCGGCATGTCGGAGCACTCAGCGAACCCCTCAACGACCGCCGCGACCGGTCGCGCCCGTGCGGTCAAGGCCGTGATCCCGGCCGCCGGCCTCGCCACCCGGTTCCTGCCGGCCACGAAGGCGGTGCCCAAGGAGCTGCTGCCGGTGATCGACCGGCCGGTGCTCCAGTACATCGTCGAGGAGGCCGCCCAGGCCGGTATCGGTGACGTGCTGCTGATCACGGGTCGGGGCAAGACGTCGATGGTGGACCACTTCGACCGCCGCCCCGACCTGGAGGCCCGGCTGGAGGCCAAGGGTGACGCCGAGCGGCTGGCCGCGGTGAAGCGCCCCAGCGAACTGGCCGAGATCTACACCTGCCGGCAGCCGGAGCAGCTCGGTCTCGGCCACGCCGTCGGGTACGCCGAGTCGCACGTCGGCGACCAGCCCTTCGCGGTGCTCCTCGGCGACGAGTTCGTCAAGCCGTCCGAGCCGCTGCTGCCGGCCATGTTGGAGCTGCAGGCCCGCACCGGTGGCGTGGTGCTGGCGTTCTTCGAGGTCGACCCGGCCGAGACCAGGCGGTACGGGATCGCCTCGGTCGAGCCGGCCGAGGCCGAGCTGACCGACCTCGGCGAGGTCGTGAAGGTCACCGGCATGGTGGAGAAGCCCCAGCCGGAGGACGCCCCGAGCAACCTGGCCGTCCTCGGCAGGTACGTCCTGCCGGGGCGGATCTTCGACGCGATCCGGCGTACCGAGCCGGGAAGTGGCGGCGAGATCCAGCTGACCGATGCGATGGAGCTGCTGCGCGGCGAGGGCGTACCGGTGCACGCGATCGTCTACCGGGGCACCCGCTACGACACCGGCATGCCGCTGGGCTACCTCCAGACAGTCGTGCAGATCGCCGTCGAACGGGAGGACCTCGGTGCCGAGTTCCGGGCGTGGCTGACCGAGTTCGTCAACAACGGCGACCAGACGGTCACGGCGGCGGTCCTCGACGGGGTACGTGACGCGGCGGGCGGCTCCGGTACATGACCTCGACGGCCGACGCCGAGGCGGCCGCGAACGAGTTGACGCCGCTCGCCGACTACCTGGGCAGCGTGCTGCGCAGGTTACGCGCGCTGCCTCCGCTCGACCTCGACCTCACCCAGGCGTACGGCAACGTCCTCGCCTCGGACGTGGTCGCCCCGCACTCGTTCCCCGCCTTCGACCAGGCGGCGGTGGACGGGTACGCCGCGCGCTGGGAGGACCTCGTCGGTTACGGCCCGGTCCCCTCGCAGGGGCCGGGCCGCCCGGTCCGGCTCAACGTGGTCGGTGACCTCGGGGCGGCGAGCTGGCGTCCGGTGCGGCTCACCCCCGGTTCGTGCTTCTCGGTGGCGGCCGGTGCGCCGATGCCGATCGCCGCCGACGTGGTGGTGCCGGTGGAGTGGACCGATCAGGGCATGGCGGCGGTGGAGATCTTCCGCACCCCCAAGCGCGGGTACGGCGTCCGCCGCGCCGGTGAGGAGTTGCCCGCCGGCACCGTACTCGCCCGCGCCGGCACGTACGTCGCCCCGGCGCTGGTGGCCGTCTTCGCCGCCACCGGGATCGGGCACGTGGTGGTACGGCCCAGCCCCCGGGTGGTCATCGTGGCGACCGGGGACGAGCTGGTAGACGTGGGCCGGGGCAGCCAGCCCGGTCAGGTGGTGGACGCCAACTCGCACGCGTTGACCGCCGCCGCCGCCGAGGTGGGCGCGCTGGCGTACCGGGTGGGGATCTGCGACGACGACCCGGAGGGGCTGCGCGGCCTGCTGGAGGACCAGACCCTGCGGGCCGACCTGATCATCACCACCGGCGGCACCGGGACCGGCCCCGGCGACATGGTCAGGCGGATCCTGTCCCGCCGCGAGGGTGGCCGGGCCGGTCCGGTGACCTTCACCGACGTGGCGCTGTACCCCGGCACGGCGCTCGGGTTCGGTACCGTCGGCGCCGAGGAGGTGCCGGTGGTGTGTCTTCCCGGTGAGCCCGGTGCGGCGTTGATCGGCTTCGAGGTGCTGGCCCGGCCGGCGATCCAGCTGCTGGCCGGCGCGGAGCCGGTGTTCCGGCCGAGCGTACGGGCGCACCTGTTGGAGACCATCTCGTCCCCCGGTGGGCTGCGCGAGTTCCGGCCCGCGCACGTGGCCGAGCGGCGCGGCGGGGGCTACACGGTGCAGCCGCTCAGCGGTGGGCCGTACACCCTCTCCGGGCTGGCCGAGGCGAACGGCCTGATGGTGCTCGGTGAGCGGGTCACCACTGCGGCGGCCGGTTCCACCGTGGACGTGCTGCTCCTGGACCGGCGACGGTGAGCCGGGTCGGTGCGGTCGGCGTCCCGGTCGCAGACGGGAGGTCGGCGCGGTGAGCTGGTTCGGGCGGACGCCGGGGTGGCCGGTGGTGCTGATGGACGGTCCGGTGGTGCTGCGACCGTACCGGCGGTCCGACGCCACCGCCTGGTCCGCCGTACGCCGGGCGAACCGGGCGTGGCTGGCCCCCTGGGAGTCGCACCTGCCCGGCGGCTGGGACCAGGCCAACTCGCCCGCCGCGTTCCGTTACGTGCACGCCGACCAGCGGCGCTCCGCGCGTACCGGCGAGGGGATGCCGTTCGCGGTCTGCCTGCGCGAGGACGGGCAGGAGCGGCTGGTCGGGCACCTCAACGTGGGCAGCATCGTCCGCCGGGCGTTCTGCTCCGGATACGTGGGCTACTGGGTGGACTCCCGGGTGGCCGGTCGCGGGGTGATCCCCACCGCGATGGCGCTCGCCGTGGACCACGCGTTCGGTCCGGGCGGTCTGCACCGGGTAGAGGTGAACATCCGCCCGGAGAACAAGCCGTCCCGCCGGGTGGTGGAGAAGCTGGGCTTCCGCGAGGAGGCATACCACGTGCGCTACATGCACATCGACGGGGCCTGGCGAGACCACATCGGATACGCGATGACCAGCGAGGAGGCGGCTGCCGACGGCGGTCTGCTGGCCCGCTGGCACCGGCAGCGCCACGACGTCGGGTGAGTCGTCCCACGGACGGGATTCGGCGCGGCGTGCCGGCATCCCCGGTCGGTGGCCCGTAACCTCAAGTAACTGCAAGCTGCGGCAAGCGCTGCCGGCCGCAGGATCTGCGCCGAGAGTGAGATTTCGGGAAAGATCTTGCTGCTTCTCGGCGGTTGCCCCGAATTTCGGTGACGGGAGGGGTGAGGGTGCCGACCTCGGTGCTCCTCGCCGTCCTCGCCGCCGCCGGTCTGCTCGCCCTCGCCCCGGCGCTGGTTCGTCGGTACGACGCCACCGAGCGGCTGGTGGCGGAGCGGGCGCAGTCGACGGCGCGGGTGCTCCAGCGCCGCCGGCGGCGTCGTACTGTCCCCGGTCGGCGACCCGTCAACCAGCCCAGGGCGCTCGTGGTCACGCTGACCGAGGACGCCGCCACCGGGGAACTCGGCGCACCGGTCTCCGCGCCACCGGCCTCCGCCCGTGGTGCCGCCCCGCCGGTCTCCGACCGCCAGGCTGCCCGGTCGGCCGCCTCCACCCGCCGGTCCGGTCGGCTGCGCGCCGTGCCGCCCGCCTCCCGGCAGGCCCGTCGCCGGCCGCCCCCGCGTCGGCACCACACCCCGGCCGTCTACCGGCGACGCCGGGTGCTCGCCGCGCTGCTGCTGCTCAACTTCGTCGAGTTGGTCGGCGTGATCCTGGTCAGCCCCGGGTTCTGGATCAGCTTCTCGGTCACCGCCACCCTGCTCGCCGTGTACGTCGTACACCTGCGACGACGGGCGCTGACCGAGCGCCGCCGGCGGCGGCTGCGGGCCCGGGAGGCGGCCTGGCTGGCCGTCCGGCAGGCCGAGGTGCGCCGCGAACAGGCCCGTCGGGCGGCGGCCCGTCGGGAGGCGCAGCGTCGACTGGCCGCCCAGCGCGAGGCGGTACGCCGCACGGCGATGGGTCTCGACCGACCGACCGACCTGCCGGCGGCGGCCAGCGGGGGCGGCTCGGTGTCCTACCGCCGCTCCGGTGGCCTGCGCGGACGCCCCTACCAGTCCGGCCGCGACCCCCGCTGACCCCTCGCTTGCCCTCGGGGCGGGCTGCGCCCTTGATCGACTCATGTGGGCCGAAGCGGCGGTATCGGGGCGGGCCGGGTGGCGCTTCTTCGGCCCACCGGTGCGGCGCACCACCCGGCCCGTGCGGTGGGAGGGGTGATTCGCCCGGGGGGTGGGTGGGCTGTTAGTCTTGGCGCCGGCCCGCCCGGTGAAAGCCGGGTGGGACCGAAGCCGGCATGCCGGCGGAGGGGCTGTGGCGCAGTCTGGTAGCGCACCTCGTTCGCATCGAGGGGGTCTGGGGTTCGAATCCCCACAGCTCCACATAATCAAGGCCCTGACCAGCTTTCCTGCTGGTCAGGGCCTTGTCTTTCGGCTATGCGGTCACCAGCCCCCGCGTTCCGGCCCCCGGACGGGGTAAGGACGGCACCGCACCACCCGTGCCAGGGTCGGCCACGGGTCACGGTCGACGTGGTGTTCAGGGGAGGGTGAGGCCGTAGGCGGCGAGGATCTCGGCGATCGGCTGGTAGTAGGTGGTGCCACCGCTTGTGCAGTTGCCGCTGCCACCGGAGAGGATGCCGAGGATCAGCCCGGTCCCGGCGACGTAGAGCGGACCGCCGCTGTCGCCGGGCTCCGCGCAGATGTTGGTCCGGATCAGCCCGGACACGCTGCCCTCGGCATAGTTGACCGTCTGGTTGAGACCGGTCACCGTGCCGCACCGGACGCCGGTGGTGGAGCCGCTGCGGCAGACGGCCTGCCCGACGTACGCGGTGCCGACGCCGTTGACGGTGAGCAGGCCGGGATAGGTGTAGACGGCGCTCGGGTGGCTGACCGTCCCGGTGTAGCGCACCAGGCCGTAGTCGTTGGTGGGGAAACTGCTGCCGACGCGGCTGCCCAGCACGCTGCTCTGACCGCCGTCGGCGTACCAGGTCGTCGCGCCGGCGGTGCAGTGTCCGGCGGTGAGGAAGTAGTAGGTGCTGCCGCTGTGCACGTTCGCGCCCAGCGTGCAGCGGGCGCCCCCACCGTAGACGGCCTGCCCACCGGCGATGAGGATGCGCAACCGGCCGGGCTCGTGGCGCAGCTCCCCGCCGGCTCGGACGGCGGCGGCACGCAGTGCGCGTACCTGCTCGGGTGGGACGGTGTCGTCGACGGTGACCGTCAGCCGGCCGGTCGTCGGATCCGGGCCCCAGGTGGTGCCGACCGTCCGCACGTCCGGCAGTGCGGGCGCGGCGGCCGGTCCGGTGGCCCGGAGGTGCGCGGCCACTGGTTCGGTGGCGTTGGCGTGCACATCGGCCGGTGCGGGGGCGCCGGCGTGCGCGGCGGCCGGGGTCGCCGGCAGCAGGACGACGGCCAGGGTCAGGGCGGCGAGCGAGAGACGGCGCATCTCCCACCTCCAAGTCGATCGGTGAAGGTCGATGCATCAAGCATCCGCCGGTGCCGGCTCCGTTTCAAGGCCCGGCAGCGATCCCGGCCGGTGACCGGTTCGGGGTGGCGCAGCGGCGGGAACGGGCCGGCTCCCGCCAGGGGAACCGGCCCGTCACGGAACCAGGGAGGTCAGGGCTTCCAGGAGCCGGCCGCCTCGAACTTGTGCTGGTATTCGACCGCCCCCGACTTGTCGGCCACGTCGAACACCACCGCGCCGGAACGCTTGCTGCCGGCCCGGATGTTGCTGCCCGAGTCGAGCATGTCGCCGCCGCAGCCGGAGAGCGCGCCGGCCAGCCCGTTGACCGTGGTGCCGTCGTCCGCGACCCACTGGAAGTAGAACGGGTTGATCGACGCCGTGCCCTTGGTCACCGTGGCGGTGACGTCGGCGATCAGGTACATGCCCTTGTCCGGTGGCGGGGCGAACGAGCGGCAGCCCTTGGACGAGGTGGTGAAGCTCCGGACGGTGATCTCGATGGTCCCGTCGTCGTCGCTGATCACCAGCGTCTCGCCGGCCTTCAGGTTGAACGTCTCGTCGGTGGACGACGGTGCCGCCGAGGGTCGGTCGCCCGGCAGCGCCGGTGCCCTGGTGACGTCGGGGGTCGGCAACGAGCGCTCGAACTCCTCGGCCGCCTCGTCGGCCTTCTTGCCCCCGGCGACCACGGCGGCGACGATGCCACCACAGCAGAGCAGCAGCACCACGGCGACCACGATGCCGATGACGACCCAGACCTTCCGGCCGGACGAGGCGGCCGGCGGCGGCGGCGGGAACGGATAACCGGGCCCACCCGGACCGCCGGGCGGCGGATATCCGGCACCGGAGACCGGGGGGTAGCCCGGGGCGGGCGGCGGGTATCCCGCGCCCGACATCGGCGTGAAGCCGGCACCGGAGACCGGCGGCGGCGCCGCCCCCGGCTCGTACGACGGGTAGGGCTGCGGGGCTCCGGAGCCCGGCGGCGGCGCGTACGGCGACGGCGGCGCGTACGGGTCGGAGTAGGACGGTTGCGGTGGCTCGGGGACCGGGGGCAGGGCGGCGGTCGGGTCGACCGGGTGCTGCTGGCCGGGTGCCGACGGGAACGGCTGCGCCGCCCCGAGGGGCGGCTGGTGGGGGTCCTGCGGCCCGTAAGGGGGTTGGGGCTGGCTCACCGTACTCCTCGCACGCGTTTCGACTGTCGTAACTCTTGGACGCTAGTGGGTGGCGGCAAGGGCTCAGCGCAGGGGCAGCACGGCGGCGGTGCGGACCAGGTCGCCCTCGACCACGAACCGGCCGGTGACCAGCGAGGGCGGGTCCGCCACGGTGGCTGCCGACACCCGCGCCTCGTTGATCCGGGCGGTGAAGACGCCGGTGTCCGGGTCGAGTTCGACGGTGGCGTCGAGGAAGTCCAACCAGGAGCCGACCACGGGGTGCCACACCTTGTAGATGGTCTCCTTGGCGCTGAACACCACCACCGGCCAGTTCACCCCGGCCGGCAGCCGGGCCAGCCGGTCCTCCTCCTCGGGGCGCAGGATCAGCCGGCGTACCCCAGGGTTGAGTTCCTTGTGCCGCTCGGCGTCCATGCCGACTGCGCGCAGGTCGGTGCGGCGGGCGACCGCGGCGGCACAGTAGCCACGGGTGTGGGTGATGGTGCCGACCAGCCCGACCGGCCAGACCGGTGCGCGGTTCGGCGCGGCCGGGACCGGCGTGGCCGGCAGGCCGAGGGCGGTCATCGCCCGCCGGGCGCAGACCCGGCCGGCGGTGAAGTCCCGCCGCCGGCTCTCCACCGCCCGCTCGCCCAGCCCGGCCCGTTCCGCCGGCAGCAGCTCACCCACCCAGTCGGCTGTCTCGGCCACCGCCACCGAGACCGCCGCCGGCAGCAGGTCACGCATCAACCCACCCCATTCCGGTACGACCACCGCCGGCCCCGCTCGGTGAGCGGAACACCGTCCATGGCTGGTGAACGTACCGCAACCGGACGACACCGGAGGGTCCCGTGCCGCCGGCGCGAGGGTGGTGGCTGCGTGGCGGCGGTGGGTGGGCACTCGCGCCGGGCTGTCCCGGGCGGGCGGTGGTGCCGGCGGGCGGTGGCCGCCCCGATCCCGGGACGGCCACCGCCGGGATCAGGGGCGGCGCGGGCGGCGGGTCAGCGCGAAGCCGACCACCCCGGCGACGGCGGCGAGCGCGCCGCCGACGGCGCTCCACGCCCAGCGCGAGCCGAGCGCGGGCAGCCAGTCGCCGTCGAACCAGTCGTCGTCGGACTCGGCGGGGGTCGCCGCCGGCTCGCCGGTCAGCACCGTGCCGGCCCTGGTGTTCGGCACCAGCGGCGCCTTCAGCTCGCCGTCGTCGCGCGAGCCCTCACCCTCGGCGGAGACCAGCAGTTCCACGTCGATCGGCTGCCCCAGGTCGGCCTCGGGGAGGTCGGTCACGGACAACCGGACGAAGTAGGTGCCGGGCAGCGGGTCGGCCGACCACGGCTCCGCCCAGGACCGCACCTGGCGCAGCGTGCAGCCCAGCGCCACGCTGCCCGCGGAGGCGGCAACCGTCGGGGTCTGTGCCCCGGCCGTGCACGCCTGCCGGCGGCGCAGGCCGTCGAAGACCTCCACCGTCCAGGTGGACGCCCCGGTGCGGGCCTTCGGCAGGGACACCGTCGCGGTGATCTCGTGGCGTTGCCCCGCCGAGGCCGGGAACGACCAGTACAGGAAGTCGCCGGTGGAGGCGTCCACCCGGACCGGTTGACCGGCCGCGATGCCGGTGGCGGTGAGGAAGGACGTCCCGGCCCGGGTGACCGGGGTGGCGCCGGGGGAGGGGGTGGGTGCGGCGGTGGCCGCAGCCGGGGCGGCGAGCAGGGTCAGCCCGGCGGCGGCCAGGGCCGCACCGGTCCGGATGATCGGGGTACGCATCGTCAGTTCGTCCTCCACGTCGCCACCCACCAGCGGGTGAGCAGCCCGACGACCAGACCCGTGAGCAGCCCGGCCAGGGTGAGCAGGAGCAGCAGCACCCAGCCGCGGCCCAGGTCCGGCGCGGCCGGGGCGGGTGAGGAGTCGACCACGTCGATGGTCAGCTCGACCGGCATGCCCGGCTCGGCCCGGGTCCCCGGACGGGGGGCGAAGGCGTTGCTGACCACCAGGCAGACCGTGGTGGCCGGCACCGGCGCGTCGGTGGCCGACGGAGTGGGTGTCGCACCGTCCGCCGTCCCCGACCAGCGCAACCCCGCCGACACCACGTCGGTACGACCGCTGCCGGCGTCGACACCCCGGACGAGTTCCCGGCCGTCGGTGGCGGTGGCCCGCAGCAGTACCGCGTGGTCGGGGTTCACCGGCCGGTCCAACGCCACGCTGACCGAGGCCCGCAACTCCTGCCCCGGCCGGACGGGCACCCGGTACCAGCGGTGCTCGGAGAACGCCTCCCGGTCGGCGTAGACACCGGGGGCGAGCAACAGCGCGCCTGCGCAGTCCGTCCGGCCGGTCACCACGGTCGGGGCGGCGGTGTAGGTCTCCTTGGCCCGGTCGACGAGCTGCTTGATCCGGCCGGTCAGTTCGTCGGCGCTCTGTGCCGCCGTGTAGGTGCCGCCGGTCGCGGTGGCGATGCAGAGCAGCTGCCTGCGGACCTTGGCGTCCGGGGCCAGGCCGAGCGTGTCGACCACCAGCTTGGTGCCCTGGGCGGCCAGCTCGCGGGCCACCTCGCACGGGTCGGGCGGGGCGCAGGTGTCCTCGCCGTCGGTGATCAGCACGATCCGGCGGGCGGTCGTGCCGGTGCCGAGATCCCGGGCGGCGGAGCGCAGGGCCAGTCCGACCGGGGTGAAGCCGGTCGGCCGCAGCGTCGCCACCGCCGCCTTGGCCGCGGTACGGTCCACCGGCCCGACCGGCACGATCTGCTGGGTGTCCAGGCAGCCCTGTTTCTTGTCCTTGCCCCGATAGGTCGCGCCGAGCACCCGGATGCCGAGCTGGGTCTCCTGGGGCAGCGCGTCGACCACCTCGTTGAACGCCTGCTGGGCGACCGAGATCCGGCTGCGTCCGTCGATGTCGTTGGCCCGCATCGAGCCGCTCACGTCGAGCACCAGCTCGACCTTGGGCGGCTCGGCGGGCTCCTCGTCATCGGCGTGGGCCGGTGCGGGGCCGGTCAGCGCCGTCGCCGCCAACACTCCGATCAGGACGGCCGTCGATCGTCGTCTCGTGTTGATCACCGGGCGAAGTGTAGTGAGATCCACTATGGAGGTCCGCCCGGGATCGCCACGGGTGCGAGATGCCGGATCGCCGGGCAGTCGGGGTGGGCAGGATTCCGGGCAGCCGCCCCGGCCGAGCGGTCGGTGTGGGGCGCTCGGTCGAAGGTGGATGACTGTCCGTTAGATGCTATATGTAAAGCATTTGCCGCACGATGCATCGGTCGGAAATCTGACTCAAGTCGACCCGTTGTGCCCTTGGCGCAACGTGGTTAAGCTCTAACTTGCGCGCCCCAATCGCCCGCTTCCCCCGTGGCAGGCGATCGGGGCGCGCCCTTCTGCCGTGATTCTGCCGGATCCACTCGTGGAACATCTCCCGCGCTTCCGATCTCGGCTGCCCGTGCCCGTGCGGATTGGGCCGCGACAACGATCGATCCTCGCTGGCGGCGGTGATGTGGCGGCGGTGATGTCCGGAGTGCTCCTGTAGAGCTGATGACGAAAACGAATCAGCCATCCCGCCTCCGTGCGGCCGACAGCGAGCCCCTCGTCCCCCCACCTCCCCGGTTCCCCGTGCCCCGACCGGGTCGACCCGTGTCGCCGGTCCGATCCCGGTTCCCCGTGCCCCGACCGGGTCGACCCGTGTCGCCGGTCCGATCCCGGTTCCCCGTGCCCCGACCGGGTCGACCCGTGTCGCCGGTCCGATCCCGGTTCCCCGTGCCCCCACCGGGTCGACCCGTGTCGCCGGTATCCGCCGCAGGCTCCCCGCCTCGCCCGCCTCGCCCGTTCCTCTGCCGCCCCCACCCACCCGACGACGTGGTTCCACCTCGTGCCGGGCGTTCCCCATGGTCGATCATGGAGTTGTGGTGCTTCCAAAGGGTCTGAAAAGGTGCTGAACGACCACCACTACTCCATGATCGACGGCCGCTGGTGGTTCGGCGGATATGGGGTCTGGGTGGCGTGGTTGTTCGATGCGGCAGGGGGTCGGGCGCTCCGGGTGCGATGACTGGGGGGTGATTCGTTGACGTCATCAGCTCTGTAGCGAGTGCATGGGGGAACGGTCGCGTGCGTTCGCTGGCGGGCGACCTGCGACGAGACCGGTGAGGGTTGGCCGGCTTCCGATCCGGTTCGACAGCTCTCTTCTGGCATCCCGGTGGTACCGGGCTGCATCCCGGCGGGGCGGACGCGACGGACGGTGGTGGGCGGGTCAGGCTGACGGTTCGCGGCGATAAGGCGGTGGGCGGTGAGGCGGTGAGGCGGTGAGGCGGTGGGGCGAAGTCGGTCAGATCCAGCGGCCGTCCAGCCACATCCGGGCCGACCAGTCGTCGTACGGCAGGAGATTGCCCACGAAGATCGGATAGAAGTACGCGAAACAGAGCGCCACCAGCAGCACGTAGGCCCCGACGATGACCCCGCCGATCAGTCGCCGGTCTGCGATCTCCTCGGCGGTCGCCGCGTCGGCCTCCGCGACCATGACCGTGATGTTCGGCTCGACCGGTTCGCGGCTGCCCGACGTCGGGTCGTCCGGCCTGGGGTCGTCCGCTGCAGGACTGCCCGACGCGGGACTCTCCGACGCAGGGTTGTCCGACGCAGGGTTGCCGGGGGCAGGGTTGCCGGGGGCAGGGCTGCCGAGGGCGGGGTCGCCGGGGCCGGAGTTGGCCGGGGTGGCTCGGGCGGTGGTGGTGGGGGTGGCGATCGCACCGAGCACGTAGACCACCGCCAACACCAGGAACGGCAGCGCCGGGGCGGCGTAGAAGGAGAACATCGTCCGGCCGTCGAGGGCGTACCAGAACCAGGGCAGGAGACCGGCGGCAACGGCCACCAGGAACGCCCCGGCCCGCCAGTCCCGCCGCGCTATGCCGAGCCAGAGGGTGGCGGCCAGGGCCGGCAGGAACGACCACCAGAGCAGCGGCGTGCCCAGCAGCAGGATCTCCGACGCGCAGGTCGGTGCGCCGCACGCGCCGTCGCCGGACCAGTGGAACGCCACCGGCCGGCCCAGCAGCAACCACTGCCAGGGCCACGACTGGTACTTGTGCGCGGTCTCCAGGCCGGTATGGAACTCGAACGCCGCCTTGTGGTACTGGAACAGGTTGGTCAGCGCGCCGATGACCGGGGTGTCACTGAGCCCCGGGAGGTTCGGGTACCGGGCCGCGAGCCGGTAGTAGCCGTCGTCGGAGAGCAGCCAACCCGACCAGGTCAGCAGGTAGGTCCCGACCACCAGCAGCCCGGCGAGCACCAGCCAGGGCAGCTCGTCGAGGAGCGCGTCGCGCCACGGTCGGCGGACCCCGACCGACCGGCGCAGACCGACCTCCCAGAGCAGGGCCAGCAGCCCGAAGGCCGGCACGAAGTAGATCCCGCTCCATTTCACGGCGCACGCGCAGCCGAGCAGCACCCCGGCGAGCAGCCGCCACCAGGGCCAGTTCCGCCAGCCACCGGCGGGGCGACCGGCCCGGCCGGCGACGGTCGGGTCGAGGCCCTCGTCGAGGGCGCGGGCCCAGCGTCGGCGGCGGGCGTCCCGGTCGAGCACCAGCGCGCCGAAGGCGGCCAGTATGAACAGCGGCAGGAAGATGTCGAGCAGCGCGGTGCGGGAGAGCACCAGGTGGAAGCCGTCCAGGGCGAGCAACAGGCCGGCGGCGCAGCCGAGCGTGGTGGAGCGGAACATCCGGCGGGCGATCCGGGTCAGCATCAGCACCGTGAGGATGCCGGCCACCGCCGAGCTGATCCGCCAGCCGAACTCCGGGGCGGTGGTCATCAGGTGGCCCGGCACGGAGATGTTGGTCTCCGCGTCCTGGTAGCCGAAGGCCCACTCGCCGAGCCCGATCAGCCACTTGCCCAGCGGCGGGTGGACCACGTACGACGGACCGTTGTCCTTGTAGTTCCACTCGACGCCCTTGTCGATCAGGCCGTAGCCGTCCCGGGCGTAGTAGATCTCGTCGAAGATCTTGCCCTTCGGGCTACTCAGCCCGAGCAGGCGCAGGACGGCGGCGATCGCCACCACCACGGCGGTGGCGATCCACGAGTTCACGTCCAGCCGGGTCTCGACGGTGGCGAGCCGGCGACGGACGATCGCCGGCACGCCACCTCCGCCGCCCTCGGGAGGGGGTGCCTCCGGGTCGGTCCGGTCCGCGCTCGCACTCTGTGCTGTCGACGCACTCGTCACCCGGCGATCGTAGGCTGCGGAGGTGCCCGGTGGCGCCCGTCGTCCCCGAGATTGGTACGACTATCGATGAAGGAGCACGCCTCGTGGGCGAAATGTCCGAAGTTGGACGGCTGATTCTGCTCGGTGCGCCGCTGGGCAACCCGGCCGACGCGTCCACCCGGCTCCGCGAGGCCCTCGCCACCGCCGACGTGGTCGCCGCCGAGGACACCCGCCGGCTCGCCCGGCTCGCCCGCGACCTCGACGTCACCGTCGGCGGGCGGATCGTGTCCTACTTCGAGGGCAACGAGGAACGGCGTACCCCTGAACTGGTCGACGTGCTCCGCGAGGGCTACCTGGTCGCGCTGGTCACCGACGGCGGTATGCCCAGCGTCTCCGACCCGGGATACCGGCTGGTCACCGCCGCGCTCGACGCCGGCGTGCCGGTCACCGCCGCACCCGGCCCGAGCGCCGTCACCACCGCCCTGGCCCTGTCCGGGCTGCCCTGCGACCGGTTCTGCTTCGAGGGCTTCCTGCCCCGTTCGCCCGGCGGCCGGCGGGCCCGGCTCCGGGCGCTGGCCGACGAACCGCGCACCCTGGTCCTCTTCGAGGCCCCGCACCGGATCGCCGCCGCACTGGCCGACCTGGCCGCCGCGTTCGGTGCCGACCGGCCCGCCGCGCTCTGCCGGGAACTGACCAAGACGTACGAGGAGGTCGTCCGTCGACCGCTCGGCGAACTGGCCGACTGGGCGGCCCGGGGCGAACCGCGCGGCGAGATCACCCTGGTCGTCGCGGGGGCGCCGGAGGCACCCGCCGAGCGTCCCGACGACGACACGCTGCGGGCCCAGGTGGCCGACCGGGAGGCCGCCGGGATGTCCCGCCGGGACGCTATCAGCGAGGTGGCCACCGGGTACGGGCTGCGCCGCCGGGACGTCTACACCGTCGTGCACCGCTGAGCCGTGGTACGCGCGGTGGCATGGCCGCGCGTGCGGCCCGTGCCGGTGGACCGCGAAGCGCGTCGGTCGGCCCCGGCTCACCAGGCGGCGACGAGGAAGCCCAGGGTGATCAGCGCCGGCCCGGCGTACCCGCCGCCGGTCGCCCAGCGGCGCTGTCTGGGGTCGGCCAGCAGGGTCGCCCCGGTCCACCGGACGATCCCCGCCCCGCAGCCGGCCACCGCCAGCAGGCCGAGCAGCCAGCGCAGATGCCGGCCCACCCCGGTGTCCACGTACGCGGTCTCCGCGCGCGCTCCGGTCACCCGCGCCGGCAGCACCGTGCCGGTGGCGGTGCGTTCGGCCGGCACTCCGCTGACCCGTACCCCGTGGGTCAGGAACCGGTCGCCGTCGGCGGCGAAGATACCCCGGCAGCGCTGGGTGAGCCCGCCACCCGAACAGTCGGTGATCATCACCGTCCCCGCCGTGGAGTGCCCGACCGCCAGCCAGAGCGGCCCCGCGCTCACCCAGGCGAAGAACGTCGCCACCAGGCTCAACGTCAGCAGCACGGCGAGTCCCCGGACCGGGTCCGGCGGATGGGCGACGCGGGCCGGACGACGTCGGCGCGGTACGCGGAGCCGCTGCTTCGGCTCCTTGCGCAACGGGGTGCCGTCCCAGTGCACCTGCTCGATCGGTGCCCAGAAGAAGGCGTCGTCGTCCTGCGGGGTACCCCCGGGCGGGCGGTGGCTGCGCGGCTGGCGTACCGGAACCCGCTGTGGCACCGCGTCGACCGGTGCCCCGGTGGTCGGCTCGACCTCGACTGTCGCCTCGGCGGGCCCGGGGCCGGGTCGTCGCTGCGGGGCGACGGCGGCCCCGCGCGGCCCCGGGCCGTCCCCGGGACCCGGGCGCGGTCGCCGGGTGCCCGCCGCCGACTCGTCGTGCCCCGATCGTCCGCCCGTCACGACAGCCATTGGACACCGGGTCGCCCTCGGTGCCGGTGAGCTGACTCCGCGTGTCGGCCGACAATTCGGGTGTACGGCGGATTTCCGTCGGCGCGGTGTGCTCCCCCCTATTGGTTCGCGGGCACCCCGCGCGGGTCACTAGGCTTGCTGGTCATGAGTCACGTTCTCGCCGCGGTCGCCTGGCCCTACGCCAACGGTCCGCGCCACATCGGCCACGTGTCCGGCTTCGGCGTTCCCTCCGACGTCTTCGCCCGGTACATGCGGATGGCCGGCCACGACGTGCTCATGGTCTCCGGCACCGACGAGCACGGCACCCCGATCCAGGTGCAGGCCGACGCCGAGGGGGTCACCCCGCGCGAGCTGGCCGACCGGTACAACCGGGTGATCGCCGAGGACCTGTTGGCGCTGGGCCTGTCCTACGACCTGTTCACCCGGACCACCACCCGCAACCACTACGCGGTGGTGCAGGAGCTGTTCACCGGGCTGCACCGCAACGGCTACATCGTCCCGAAGGTCACCACCGGGGCGATCTCACCGTCCACCGGGCGGACCCTGCCCGACCGCTACATCGAGGGCACCTGCCCGATCTGCGGCTACGACAGTGCCCGGGGCGACCAGTGCGACAACTGCGGCAACCAGCTCGACCCGATCGACCTGATCGACCCGAAGTCCAAGATCAACGGTGAGACGCCGGAGTTCGTGGAGACCGAGCACTTCTTCCTCGACCTCCCCGCCCTCGCCGACGCGCTGCGCCAGTGGCTGGACACCCGGGAGGGCTGGCGGCCCAACGTGCTGCGTTTCTCCCGCAACCTGCTCGACGACCTCCAGCCCCGGGCCATCACCCGGGACCTGGAATGGGGTGTGCCGATCCCGCTGGAGGGCTGGCAGGACCGGGGCGACAAGCGGATCTACGTCTGGTTCGACGCGGTGATCGGCTACCTGTCCGCGTCCATCGAGTGGGCCCGGCGCACCGGCGACCCGGAGGCGTGGCGCAGGTGGTGGTCGGCCGACGGGGAGGGCAAGGACGCCCCGGCCTACTACTTCATGGGCAAGGACAACATCGTCTTCCACTCGGTGATCTGGCCGGCGCTGCTCGGCGGCTACTCCGGGGCGGGCAGCCGCGACGGTCAGCCCGGCGAGCTGGGCCGGCTCAACCTCCCCACCGAGGTGGTCTCCAGCGAGTACCTGACCATGGAGGGGCGCAAGTTCTCCTCGTCCCGCAAGGTCGTCATCTACGTCCGCGACTTCCTGGCCCGCTACGACGCCGACGCGCTGCGCTACTTCATCGCCGTCGCCGGGCCGGAGAGCAACGACACCGACTTCACCTGGGCCGAGTTCCTCCGCCGCAACAACGACGAACTCGTCGCCGGCTGGGGCAACCTGGTCAACCGCTCGGTCTCCATGGCGGCCAAGAACTTCGGCGCGATCCCGCCGGTCGACCCGGCCGGGCTCACCGAGGCCGACGAGGCGCTGCTCGCGGTGGCCCGCGCCGGGTTCGCCACGGTCGGCGACCTGATCGCCCGGCACCGGCAGAAGCAGGCCATCGGCGAGGCGATGAAGGTCGTCGCCGAGGCCAACCGGTACCTGTCCGAGCAGGCCCCCTGGAAGCTCAAGTCCGAGGCCGACAAGCCCCGGATGGGCACCATCCTGCACGTCGCCCTCCAGGTGATCAGCGACGCCAACACCCTGCTCACCCCGTTCCTGCCGCACTCCGCCCAGCAGATCCACGAGTTGCTCGGCGGCACCGGGGTGCACGCCCCGATGCCGGTGCTCGAAGAGGTCGACGACCTCGACGGCGGGCCCGGCTACCCGGTGCTCACCGGGGACTACACGGTCGGCGCGCGCTGGGAGTCCGTACCGTTGCAGGCCGGTCGGCCGCTGGCCGCGCCCAAGCCGGTCTTCCGCAAGCTCGACCCGTCGATCGTCGACGAGGAACTGGCCCGGCTGGAAGGCTGACCGGCCCGCGACGGCCCCGGGGGTTCCCCCGGGGCCGGGTCGGCGGTACGTCAGGCGCGGGCCATCGACGGTGCGCCGATGAACTCCATGAGCGCCTTGTTCACCTCGGCCGGGTGGGTCCACGGAATGCCGTGCGGCGCACCCTTCAGGGTGACCAGCTTGCCGTTGGGCAGCATCGGCGCCAACCGCTGACCCGTCTTCGGGTACGGCAGCACGTTGTCCTTGTCGCCCTGGATGATCAGCACCGGGACGTCGATGTTCGGCACGTCGCCCCGGAAATCGGTCTGCCAGGCGTCCACCGAGTCGTGGGTGCCCTTGGCCGACGCCTGCGCGCCGATCTGCCAGTGCGCCCGGTACGCCTCCTCGCTGACCCATTTGCCCTTGTTCTCGCTGTAGTTGAAGAACGTGTCGCAGAACTGGGTCAGGTAGGCGAACCGGTCCGCGACGATCGCCTGCTGGAACCCGTCGAAGAGGCTCTTCTCGACGCCCTCCGGGTTGTCCTTCGTCTGCAACAGGTACGGCGCCAGCGGCGCCATCAGCACCGCCCGGTCCACCCGGTTCGACCCGTACGCGCCGAGGTAGCGGGTCACCTCGCCGGTGCCCATCGAGTGGCCCACCAGGATCGCGTTGCGCAGGTCCAACTCGGTCATCAGCACGTCGAGGTCGGCGGCGAAGGTGTCGTAGTCGTACCCCATCGCCGGCTGGGCCGAGCTGCCGAAGCCCCGCCGGTCGTAAGTGATCACCCGGTACCCGGCCGCGAGCAGCGGACCGGACATCTTCTCCCAGGTCGCCCCGTTGAACGGGAAGCCGTGGATCAGCACGATCGGCTGACCCTGCCCGTGATCCTCGTAGTAAAGGTCGATAGGGGCGGAATTCTCCGTACCCACGGTGATGAAGGGCATGATCTTCTCCTGATCCGTCGGTGTCGGACCCGCCGCGCTTTCCCCGGCCGACCACCGTTATGCCCTCAGTGCGCGTACGGCAGATCCACCACCCGGTCGTCGGTCACCTCGACGGCCGGCGCCCACGTCTCGTACACGCCCCGTTCGTGGCACTGCGCCCCGGTGTCGCGCACCGCGTCCGGATCGGGGCGACACAGCCGCAGCCGCAACCAGCCACCCTCCTCCCGGAGCACCAGGCAGGGCACGCCCCGCCACCGGGCGTACCGCAGCCGCCGGGCCACCTGGTCCACCGGATACCGGGCCGCCCGGGTCATCGCCAGCACCCGGAACCCGCCCGGCAGGTCCGCCACCGCCTCGTACTCGTCGCCCGCGTACCCGCCGACGAGCTGGGTGGAGCGCGGCACCTCGCCGGTCGGCACGTACTCCTGGTCGGGGGAGAGCCCCGGCACCGCGGCCAGCAGGTGCCGCCACTGCGGCCCCACCATCCGCAGCCAGCCACGCTGCTCCGCCTGGTAGCTGTAGAGCACCACCTCGGCACCCTCGGCGGTGTACGCCAGCAGGCTGGCGTTGGCCGGCATCGGCAGGTCGGCGAAGTCCCGGGTGACGAACTCGGGGATCAGCTGCGCCGAGCTCGGCACGAACCCGGTGCCCAGCACCGGTGGACCGAGCCGGTCGTGCGGCGGCAACCCCAGCAGGCCACGGTGTGCCTCGCCGACCGGGACGTCGTAGTCGCCCGGGTCGGCGGCCCGCCAGCGCAGCGCGTACCCGATCTCGCTGCCGTCGCCGCTGGTGCCGTCGCCGCGCAGCACCGCCAGCGCGGCAGGTGTCCGCAGGTGTGCCACGTCGTGCTCGCGGTAGCAGAAACCGTGCGGCAACCAACCCCGCACGTACCCGGCGAGCTGCCGGGCGGAGAGCACCTTGACCATCCGGGTGCCGCGGCGCAGCACCGCCGACCCGCGCACGGCGGCCAGCGTCGGGTCGCCGGCCGCCGTCGGCTGCTGGCTGAGCCGGTGCACGTACGACCAGCCCCGGTCGCGGTGCACCGGCATCAGCAGCGCCGCCTCCGGCTCCTCCACCGGCTCGCCGGCCCCCCGGACCTCGGTGACCTCGGTCACGTGCACGAACCGCCGCCACGGCCAGGCCGAGCCCGGTCGGGGCGCCCACTCGAAACCGGTCGCCGCCTCGGCACTGAACAGCTCGTAGGCCGCGCCCCGGGCCAACTCCTCCGCCGGATGGACCACCCCGCCGTACGTCACACGCAACCCGGTCCGCGCGGAGGCGGCGTCGCTGGCCCGGTCGGTGACACTCATCCCGGCGAGGGTAAGCCGGCCAGGTGCCGGCCCGGTGAACAGCCGGTGGCGTCCGGGGGACGCGCCGCAGCCCGGGTGTGTGATGCTGGCCGCGATGACCGAGCCGACCGAAACCCGCAAGCAGCGCGCCGCCCGCCGGGCCGGCGAGTTCCCGCCCGCCCCGCCGCCGCTGCCCCGTCCCGTGCTGGACAGCCACACCCACCTCGACATCACCGTCGCCGAGGCCGGGGCGCCCGGCGGGGGCGACCCCGCCGACCCGGTGGCCGCCGCGATCGAGGTGGCCGCCGCCGTCGGCGTGGACCGGCTGGTGCAGGTCGGGGTGGACGTCGAATCGTCCCGCTGGGGGGCCGACGTCGCCGACCGGTATCCGGCGGTGCTCGCCACCGTGGCGCTGCACCCCAACGAGGCCCCCCGGCTGACCGACCTGGACGCCGCGCTGCGCGAGATCGAGACGCTTGCCGCCCGGGACCGGGTCCGGGGCGTCGGTGAGACCGGCATGGACTTCTTCCGCACCGGCGACGACGGCCGGGCCGCCCAGGAGGAGAGCTTCCGGGCGCACATCGCCATCGCCAAGCGGTACGGCAAGGCCCTGGTCATCCACGACCGGGACGCCCACGCCGACGTGCTGCGGATCCTCGACGACGAGGGCGCCCCGGACACGGTGGTGCTGCACTGCTTCTCCGGCGACGCCGACTTCGCCCGCGAGTGCGTCCGCCGGGGCCACCTGCTCAGCTTCGCCGGCACGGTCACCTTCGGCAGCGCCACCGGGCTGCGCGAGGCCGCCGCGCTCACCCCGATCGACCAGCTCCTGGTGGAGACCGACGCGCCGTACCTGACCCCGATGCCGCACCGGGGCCGGCCCAACGCGTCGTACCTGATCCCGCTGACGGTGCGGTCACTCGCCGAGACCACCGGGGCCGACCTCGACGAGCTGTGCGCGGCCATCTCCGCCACCGGGGACCGGGCCTTCGGCCCGTGGTGAACGCCCCGGCACCCGCGACTACGCTTCGGGGCGTGACCGGCCTGCTCGGCCCGGCGGAGATCCGGGAACTCGCCGCGCGCCTCGACGTCAACCCGACCAAGAAGCTCGGCCAGAACTTCGTGCACGACCCGAACACCGTCCGCCGGATCGTCACCGCCGCCGGGCTCACCCCCGACGACGTGGCACTGGAGGTCGGCCCCGGCCTCGGCTCGCTCACCCTGGCCCTGCTGCCGGCCGCCGCCCACCTGCACGCGGTGGAGATCGACCCGGTGCTGGCCGGCGCGCTGCCGCGGACCGCCGCCGCGCACGCCGGCCCGGACGCCGCCGCCCGGCTCACCGTGCACCGGGCCGACGCGCTGCGGATCACCGCGGCCGAACTGGCCGACCCGCCGCCCACCGCGCTGGTGGCGAACCTGCCCTACAACGTCGCCGTCCCGGTGGTGCTGCACCTGCTCGCCGAGCTGCCCAGCCTGCGGCACGGCCTGGTGATGGTGCAGAAGGAGGTCGCCGACCGGTTGGTCGCCGGCCCCGGCTCCAAGGTGTACGGCATCCCGTCGGTCAAGCTCGCCTGGTACGCCCGGTCCCGGGCCGCCGGCCGGGTGCCACCGAACGTGTTCTGGCCGGTGCCGAACGTCGACTCCGGCCTGGTCGCCTTCACCCGCCGCGAACCACCCCGCGACGACGTACCCCGGCGGGCCGTCTTCGCCGTGGTCGACGCGGCGTTCGCCCAGCGGCGCAAGACGTTGCGGGCCGCGCTGGCCGGCTGGGCGGGTGGCCCGGACCGGGCCGCCGCGGCGCTCACCGCCGCCGGGGTGGATCCCGGTGCACGGGGGGAGTCACTCACCGTGGAGCAGTTCGCCGCGATCGCCGCGTCGGCCCCGACGGCGACGCCCGACGCACAGTAGGCTGACGCCGTGCCCGCCGAGGGGTGCGCCGCAGCCGCGCGTACGACCTGGTTGCCGGCCGGCACGTCGCCGGCCGCCGACTCCGCCGAGGAGCTGATCGTGGAGATGCCGTCCGACACCCGCACCTGCCCGCGGGGCGTCACCCGGTGACCGAGGCCTGGCGACCGGAGGACGACGACCACCATCGGCGGGGCAGCAGCGGGCCGGTCCGGGTCCGGGTCCCCGCGAAGGTCAACCTGCACCTCGGGGTGGGACCGCTGCGCAGGGACGGCTACCACGAGCTGAACACCGTCTACCACGCGATCTCGATCTACGACGAGCTGACCGCCCGACGCGGCGACACGCTCACCCTGACCATGGAGGGCGAGGGCACCGGCGAGCTGGCCCTGGACGACTCCAACCTGGCCATCCGGGCTGCCCACGCCCTCGCCGGCTACGCCGGTGTGCCGCCGCACGCCCGGCTGCACCTGCGCAAGCAGATCCCGCTCGCCGGTGGGCTGGCCGGCGGCAGCGCCGACGCCGCCGCCGCGCTCGTCGCCTGCGACGCCCTGTGGGGCACCGGCCTGTCCCGCGACGAGTTGGCCGGGATCGCCGCCGACCTCGGTTCCGACGTGCCGTTCCTGATCCACGGGGGCACCGCGCTGGGCACCGGCCGGGGCGAGGCGGTCAGCCCGGTGCTGGCCCGCCCCACCTCCTGGCACTGGGTGGTGGCCGTCGCCGACGGCGGGCTGTCCACCCCCGCGGCCTACCGGGAGCTGGACCGGCTGCGCGACGCCGGCACCGCGGGTACGCCGCTGGGCAGCACCGACGGCCTGCTCGGCGCGCTGCGCCAACGCGACCCCCGGGTGCTGGCCGGCTGCCTCGGCAACGACCTCCAGGACGCCGCGCTGTCGATGCGTCCGGCCCTGGCCGACACCCTGAAGGCGGGAGAGGCCGCGGGGGCGCTCGCCGGTATCGTCTCCGGCTCCGGCCCGACCTGCGTATTCCTGGCCCGGGACGCCGCCGACGCGGAGCGGATCGGGGCCGAGGTGACGGCCGCCGGGGTCTGCCGGGAGACCCGGGTGGCCCACGGCCCGGTCGTCGGCGCCCGGATCGGCTGACCCGCGCCCCCCACCGGCGCCCTCGGGCCTCCGCGTACCCTTGCCCCAGGCGTCCCGAGGTGCCCGCCGGCACCGGGACGCCTTGATCATGGGAGGTGAGGTCGTGGCCAACATCGTCAACCTGGACCGGGTGTCCAAGGGGTACGGCGCCGCCGGGCCGCTGCTCACCGACGTCTCGCTCGGCCTCGACGACGCCGACCGGATCGGTGTGGTCGGCCTCAACGGCGCCGGCAAGTCCACCCTGCTGCGGATGCTCACCAAGCAGGAGGACCCCGACGACGGCCGGGTCACCCACCGCCGCGACCTGCGGGTGCTCTGGCTGCCGCAGGCCCTCACCCTGACCCCCGAGGCCACCGTCAGGGACGTGGTGCTCGGCACCGCCTGGCTCGGTGAGAGCATGGGCGCCGAACACGAGTGGGCCGGCGACGCCGGGGTGCGGGCCATCCTCGACGGCCTCGGCATGCCCCACCTCGGCCTCGACCAGCCGGTCGGCCCGATGTCCGGTGGCGAGCGCCGCCGGGTGGCGCTGGCCGCCCTGCTGGTTCGCGAGTCGGACCTGCTCATCCTCGACGAGCCCACCAACCATCTCGACGTCGGTGGCGTCGACTGGCTGGCGAAACACCTGGTCGGCCGCCGGGGTGCGCTCGTCGTGGTCACCCACGACCGGTGGTTCCTCGACGCGGTCTGCACCGCCACCTGGGAGGTCGCCGACCGGGCCGTCCGGGCCTACGAGGGCGGCTTCGCCGCCTGGATCCTGGCCCGCGCCGAGCGGGAACGGGTCGCCGCCGCCACCGAGGCCCGCCGGCAGAACCTGCTCCGCAAGGAGATCGCCTGGCTGCGGCGCGGCCCACCCGCCCGGACCTCCAAGCCGAAGTTCCGGATCGACGCGGCCAACGCGCTCATCGACGACGTGCCGCCGCCGCGCGACACCATGTCGTTGCAGCGGATGGCGACCGCCCGGCTCGGCAAGCAGGTGTACGACCTGGAGCACGTCCGGCTGCACGCCGGGCCGAAGGAGATCCTGCACGACACCACCTGGCAGGTCGGCCCCGGCGACCGGATCGCCATCCTCGGCCGCAACGGCGCCGGCAAGACCACCCTGCTGCGGCTGCTGGCCGGGATCACCCGCGCCGACGGCGGCCGGTTCCACACCGGGTCCACCGTCAAGCCGGCGTTCCTCTCCCAGGAACTCGCCGAACTCCCCGGCCACCTGCGCGTCCTGGAGGCCGTCGAGGAGGTCGCCCGCCGGGTGCAGCTCGGCGACCGGGAGATCTCCGCCGCCCAGCTCGCCGAGGTGTTCGGCTTCGACGACCGGCGGCTCTGGACCCCGGTCAGCGACCTCTCCGGTGGGGAACGTCGCCGGCTCCAGATGCTCCGGCTGCTCGCCGGGGAACCCAACGTGCTCCTCTTCGACGAGCCCACCAACGACCTGGACACCGACACCCTCGCCGCGTTGGAGGACCTGCTCGACTCCTGGCCCGGCACGATCATCGTGGCCAGTCACGACCGGTACCTGATCGAACGGGTCACCGACACCGCGTACGGGATGTTCGGCGACGGGCGGCTGGTGCACCTGCCCGGCGGGGTCGACGAGTACCTGACCCGCGCCGCCGGACCCGGCCCGGCCCGGACCGCGACCGGCCCCGCCGCCGCACCGGTCGCCCCGGCCGGTGGCGGGATGTCCGCCGCCGACGCCCGGCAGGCCCGCAAGGAGCTGACCCGGCTGGAACGGCAGATCGGCAAGCTCGACCAGAAGGAGGCCACCCTCCTCGGCCAGCTCGCCGCGCACGCCACCGACTACGCCAAGGTCGCCGAGCTCGACACGCAGCTCAAGGAGGTACGCGCCGAACGGGAGCGGACCGAGGAGACCTGGCTGACCCTGGCCGACGACATCCCGCCGTTGTAGACCCGGACCGCCCCCGTGTGCGGCGTCACACCCCGGGGTGCGGGACAATCGTCGGCGACCCTCACCCGAACGGCGTTGGAGACACAGTCATGGCCCATACCCCCGTCAACCACCCCGCGCGGCCGGTCTACCGGGCGATCGGCGGGCTCATCGGTCTCTACTTCGTGGTCTTCGGCGTGCTCGGCGTCATCGCCAGCGCCGGTAACGACTTCTTCGCCCAGGACGACACCAAGGTCCTCGGTCAGGGCACGAACCTCGGGTTCTCCGTGCTGTCCGCCCTGCTGGGGGTGGTCATCCTGGTCGGCACGGTGATCGGCCGCAACCTCGACGTGGCGATCAACCAGTGGCTGTCCTACCTCCTGATGGTGATCAGCCTGGCCGGTCTGGCCTTCATCCAGACCGACGCCAACGTGGTCAACTTCAGCATCCTCACGGTGATCGTGCTGATGACCCTCAGCCTCGTCCTGCTGATGGTCGGCATGTACGGCAAGGTCGGCACCGACGACGAGCAGGAAGCCTGGCAGAAGGCCCGCCTGGTGCTCTGACGCCGCTCCGACGCGGGCCGGGTGCGGTGGTGACCTGGCGTTTCGCCGACGCCGGACGGCATGACGGGAGACAATCGTCCCGGCATGTCGTCCGCGGAGGAGGGGCCATGGCGCACTTTCCGGTCAACCACCCGGCCCGCCCGCTGTACCGGGTCTTCGCCGGGCTCGTCGGGCTCTACATCCTGGTCTTCGGCGCACTCGGCGTCGTGCAGACCTGGGGCGAACCACTGTTCGACAGGGGCAGCCACTGGGCCCTGGGCCTGCGTACCAACCTGGCGTTCTCGTTGGTCTCGGTGGCCTTCGGGGTCGTCCTGATCGTCGGGGCGTCCCGGCGCGGCAACCTCGGTCACGTCATGAACCTCACCGCCGGGGTGGTCTTCATGGTCACCGGCATCGCCATGATGAGCGTGCTCCAGACCCGCGCCAACGTCCTCAACTTCTCGATGTCGACGGTGATCGTCTCGCTGCTGTTCGGGCTGCTGCTGCTCGCCACCGGCCTGTACGACAAGATCGGCACCGACGAGCACGCCGAACAGGAACGGGCCGGCCGGCTCCATCCGGCCCGCGAGGCCGGCGCCCGCTGACCCCGGGCGCCCGCTGCCCGCCGGTCCGGCCCGCCGCTCAACCGCGTTTGCGTACGGTGACCAACCCCGGCCTGGCCTCCAGGTGGGACAGTCCGTTCCAGGCCAGGTTCACCAGGTGCGCCGCCACCGTCTCCTTGCGCGGCTTGCGGACCTCCAGCCACCAGCGGCCGGTCAACGCCACCATCCCCACCAGCGCCTGCGAGTACAGCTCGGCCAGCTTCGGGTCGTAGCCCCGGCTGGAGAACTCGGCGCCCAGGATGTGTTCCACCTGGTGTCCCACGTCGTTCATCACGCTGCTGAAGTTGCCGGTCGCCGACATCAGCGGCGACTCCCGCACCAGCACCCGGAACCCGCTGGTCTCCTCCTCGATGTAGCCCAACAGCGCCAGCGCCGCCTGCTCCAGCAGCTCCCGGGGATGACCGGCGGTCAACGCCGTGCTGAGCCTGTCCAGCAGGGCC
Organism: Micromonospora sp. DSM 43699; assembly: GCF_055517075.1. Taxonomy (NCBI): domain Bacteria; kingdom Bacillati; phylum Actinomycetota; class Actinomycetes; order Micromonosporales; family Micromonosporaceae; genus Micromonospora; species Micromonospora sp. DSM 43699. The sequence goes on along the minus strand of NZ_JBTMMT010000071.1, from coordinate 8,421 downwards.
CGCACCTCGCGGTCGACGACCACCGCGTACAGGCCCTCCTTGCCGCCGAAGTGTTCGTATACCACCGGCTTGGAGACCCGGGCCCGCGCCGCCACCTCCTCGATCGAGGTCGCGTCGAAGCCCTTCTCGGCGAAGACCTGCCGACCGATCGCGATCAGTTGCTCGCGCCGCTGGGCGGCCGACATCCGTACCCGGGACGTCGGTTTCGCACCTGTCGTCGGTGCCGCCCGTCGTCGCGCACCGGTGTTCTCCCCGCCCGGGGCCTGCGCCATCTCGTCACCTCGCCGGCGCTCGGTGACGCCCTGTCGTGGAATGCTCCGGTCGTGCCCGCCTGTCTCGGTCACCCGGTCATCCTGCCAGGTGACCCGTCCGGGCACCGCCGGGTTCCGCGTGGCCGGACGGCTCGACTGTCATACGCCTGTTCTAATCTGCCGCTCATGACCGATCCGACGGCTGCCGAGGTGCGCCGGCTGCGCGCCGAGGAGGGGCTCTCCGTCCGGCAGATCCAGGCCCGCACCGGTCTCGGCCGCAACCGGGTGTACGCGCTGCTGCGCGGCGTACCGCCGCCGGCGTGGACCCGGCGGCCGACCGCGAAGGACGGGCTGCGTGCGGCGGCGGTGGCGCTGCGCGGCGAGGGTTGTTCGGTCGACGACATCGCGGCCCGGGTGGAGGTGGCGAAGTCGACCGCCTACCTCTGGGTGCGCCACCTGCCCCTCGATCCCGACGAGGAGGCCGCCCGGGAACGTCGACGGGCGCACTCGAAGGTGATGACGGACGCCCGGTGGGTGGCCCATCGACAGGCACGGGACGCAGCGCGGACAGCGGTCGTGTCGGACGCCTCGGCCTGGGTCGGGTCGATGCAGCACCGTGAGCTGATCCTGGTCGGCGCGGCGCTCTACTGGGCGGAGGGGGAGAAGGCCAAGCCCTGGCGGCCCCACGAGTGTCGGGTCAGGTTCATCAACAGCGATCCCGGGCTGGTCGACGTCTTCATCCGCTTCGTCGAGGTGATGGGTGCACCACGGGAGACCCTGCGCTTTCGGGTGAGCATCCACGAGACCGCCGACTCCGAGGCGGCAGTCCGGTGGTGGGCCGAGCGGGTGGCGGTCCCGATCGAGGCATTCCGCCCCACGTCGCTCAAGCGTCATCGGCCGACTACGGTTCGGCGCAACACCGGTGAGGACTATCGAGGTTGTCTGATCGTCGAAGTACCCAGGTCGCGTCAGCTGTACTGGCGGATCGAAGGGATCATGAGGGGAATGAGCGATGGCGAGGACGACGCGGGGCGCTAAGGTGTAGGGGACCGGCGAAGCCAGTTGGGTTTTGCCCGTTTTAGACCGTCCCGGGTCGTCTAATGGCAGGACGTCAGGTTTTGGTCCTGATTGTAGGGGTTCGAATCCTCTCCCGGGAGCTTCTGCTGATCCGCCCTTGAAGTCTGGTTAGCATGGCGGCGAGACTGTCGCCTTCCCTGACGGGAGCCCACCCGTGTCCCAGCCCCACCGCCGTACCGTCGTCGTGCTCGCCGCCGGGGAGGGTAAGCGGATGAAGTCGGCGCTGCCCAAGGTGCTGCACCCGCTGCTCGGCCGTACGCTGCTCGGTCACGTGCTGGCCGCGGCCGGGCCGCTGCGCGCGGACCGCACCGTGGTGGTGGTAGGGCACGGGGCCGAGCAGGTGCGCGCCCAGTTGACCGAGGTCGCCCCGGACGCCACCGCGGTCCTGCAGGCCGAGCAGCTCGGCACCGGGCACGCCGTGCGGATCGCGCTGGACGCCGTACCGGAGGCCACCGGCACCGTCGTGGTGATCAACGGGGACGTGCCGCTGCTGCGGGCCGGGACGGTGGAGGCACTGGTCGCGGCGCACGAGGGTGAGGGGGCGGCGGCCACCGTGCTCGCCGCCGAGGTGCCCGACCCGACCGGCCTGGGGCGGATCGTCCGGGACGTCGCCGGCCGGCTGGAGCAGATCGTCGAGGAGCGCGACGCGACCCCGGCCCAGCGGGCGCTGCGGGAGATCAACGCCGGCATCTACGCCTTCGACCTGGCCCGGCTGCGGGCCGCGCTGGGCAAGCTCTCCACCGACAACGACCAGGGCGAGGAGTACCTCACCGACGTCTTCGGGCTGCTCTTCTCGGCCGGTGAGCCGGTCGGCGTGCACGTGGCCGCCGACCACGTCGAGACGCTGGGCTGCAACGACCGGGTGGAGCTGGCCGGGCTGCGCCAGTTGCTGCGGGACCGGGTGAACGAGGCGTGGATGCGGTCCGGGGTGACGATCCTGGACCCGGCGACCACCTGGATCGACGTCACCGTCACCGTCGAGCGGGACGCGGTGCTCGACCAGAACACCCAGCTGCGGGGGGCCACGACGGTGGGTGCCGGGGCGGTGGTCGGGCCGGACGTGACGCTGATCGACACGGTGGTGGGTCCGACGGCGACCGTGCTGCGCAGCCACGCGGTGGGCGCCGAGGTGGGCCCGGGGGCGAGCGTGGGCCCGTACGCCTACCTGCGGCCGGCGGCGCGGCTGGCCGGGAAGGCGAAGGTGGGCACCTTCGTCGAGGTGAAGAACTCCGACGTCGGGCCGGGCGCGAAGGTGCCGCACCTGTCGTACGTGGGGGACGCGACGATCGGGGCGAAGGCGAACATCGGCGCGGCGACGATCTTCGTGAACTACGACGGGGTGAACAAGCACCGCACGGTGGTCGGTGACGGTGCGTTCGTCGGCTGCGACACCAACCTGATCGCGCCGGTCGAGGTGGGCGCGGGGGCGTACGTGGCGGCGGGCAGCGCGCTCAGCCAGGACGTGCCGCCGGGGGCGTTGGGGGTGACCCGCGCACCGCAGCGCAACATCGAGGGCTGGGTGCTGCGTAACCGGCCGGGCACGGTCTCCGCGCGGGCCGCCGAGCAGGCCCGGGCGGCTGCCGAGGGCGCGTCGGACGCTTCGTCGCCGGCAAGCGAAGGTGAGGCAATGCACGGGGGCGCCGAGACGGTGTGAGGGTCGCCGGGGTCCGGGCATACTGCAACCGACTAGCCCCGGCCCACCGCCGCCGGGCACCACCGACCAACGGGAGCAGACGAGCCCATGGGCAGCATCGTGGCCGAAAACCGCAAGAGCCTGATGCTCTTCTCCGGACGTGGCTTTCCGGAGTTGGCCAACCAGATCGGTGAGGTGCTCGGCGTGGCGCCGACCCCTTCCGACGCGTACGAGTTCGCCAACGGTGAGATCTTCGTACGGTTCCGGGACTCGGTACGTGGTTCGGACGCCTTCGTGGTGCAGTCCGTCACGCACGGGGTCAACACCTGGGTCATGGAGACCCTGATCATGATCGACGCGTTGAAGCGGGGCTCGGCGAAGCGGATCACCGTGGTGCTGCCGTTCTACCCGTACTCCCGGCAGGACAAGAAGCACCGCGGCCGGGAGCCGATCTCGGCCCGGCTGGTGGCCGACCTGCTCAAGACGGCCGGGGCGAACCGGATTCTCACAGTCGACCTGCACACCGCGCAGATCCAGGGCTTCTTCGACGGCCCGGTGGACCACCTGTTCGCGATGGACATCCTCGCCGAGTACGTGGAGCGCAAGTTCGCCGGCCGCCCGATGACGGTGGTGGCGCCGGACTCGGGCCGGGTGCGGGTGGCCGAGCGGTGGACCGACCGGCTCGGTGGTTGCCCGTTGGCGTTCATCCACAAGACCCGGGATCCGTTGAAGCCGAACCAGGTGGTGGCGAACCGGGTGGTCGGTGAGGTCGAGGGTCGGGTCTGCCTGATCGTCGACGACATGATCGACACGGGTGGGACGATCAGCAAGGCGGCGGACATCCTCAAGGAGTCCGGTGCGGCGGAGATCGTGGTGGCCTCCACCCACGCCCTGCTGTCGGACCCGGCGACCGAGCGGCTGAAGAACAGCCCGATCACCGAGGTGGTGGTGACCAACACGCTGCCGCTGCCGCCGGAGAAGCAGCTGGACAAGCTCACCGTGCTGTCGATCGCGCCGCTGCTGGCGCGGGCGATCCGGGAGGTCTTCGACGACGGTTCGGTGACCACCCTCTTCGGCGGACTCAGCTGACCCGCGGACCGGGGGACTGCCGCAAGGCGCGGAAAGACCTCGGGTAGACTGGTGCGGTTGCCACGGCGAGGGTGCCCGGCGGGTCGCTGACAGAGCGCCGCACGGAGGCACCGTCATCGACGCGGTGCTCCGGGCAGTCGTTCATGACGCATGAGCCCCAAGCGAGCCCCTCGCCCCAGCACCGCCAGACGACAAGCCGCCGTAGCGTTAGCATCAGGAGTTTTCCCGTGTCCGAGGTAAAGATCAGCGCCGAGCCCCGTACGGAGTTCGGCAAGGGTGGTGCCCGTCGTACCCGCCGAGCCGGCAAGGTGCCCGCTGTGCTGTACGGCCACGGCGAGAAGCCCAAGCACATCGCGCTGCCGGCGCGGGAGTTCGCCGCCGCCATCCGCAAGGGCGGCGCCAACCAGCTCTTCGCGATCGAGGTCAGTGACGGCACCCAGGTGCTGGCGCTGCCGAAGGCGATCCAGCGTGACCCGATCCGGGACAGCTTCGAGCACGTGGACCTGCTGCTGGTCCGCCGGGGCGAGAAGGTCACCGTCGAGGTCCCGGTCCAGCTGACCGGTGAGGCCGCGCGGGACACCCTGATCGTGCACGACCACGACACCCTCTCGGTGACCGCCGACGCCACCAAGGTGCCGGACCACCTGGAGGCCTCGATCGAGGGCCTGGAGGCCGGTAGCCAGGTCACCGCCGCCGACGTCGAGCTGCCCTCGGGTGTCGAGCTGGCCGCCGACGCGGACCAGACGGTCGCCTCGGTGACCGCCGCTCCGACCGCCGAGCAGCTCGAGGCGACCCTGCCGGAGATCGAGACCCCGGAGACGGAGGCCGAGGGTGCGGAGGCCGCCGAGGGTGGCGAGGCTCCGACCGCCGAGGGTGCCGAGAACACCGAGGCGAAGACCGAGGCCTGATCGGTCGCATCGTTTCACGGCAGGCGCTCCCGTCGCGGGGGCGCCTGTCGGCGTATCGGGGCACCGACGGTGAGGGGAGATGCGAGGAAGTGACGGACGAGACGGGACCGTGGCTGGTGGTCGGGCTGGGCAACCCGGGTCGGGAGTACGCCGGGAACCGGCACAACGTCGGTTTCATGGTCGCCGAGTTGCTCGCCGTACGGCTGGGCGGGCGGTTCGGCCGGTACAAGCGGGTGGTGGCGGACGTCGCCGAGGGGCGGATCGGCTTCGGTGGGCCGAAGTTGGTGCTGCTCAAGCCGCAGACGTACATGAACCTGTCAGGCGGGCCGGTGGCCGCGCTGGCGCAGTTCCACAAGATCCCGGCCGACCGGGTGATCGCGGTCCACGACGAGTTGGACATCCCGTACGGGCAGCTTCGGGTGAAGCTGGGCGGTGGCGAGGGCGGGCACAACGGTCTGCGGTCGATGTCCAAGTCGTTGGGGACGAAGGAGTACGTCCGGGTGCGGTTCGGCATCGGTCGGCCGCCGGGGCGGCAGGATCCGGCGGACTACGTGCTGTCCGACTTCGGCACGGCGGAGCGCAAGGAGCTGGAGTTCCTGGTGGACCGGGCCGCCGACATGGTGGAGTCGGTGGTCACCAAGGGTGTCGAGCCGACCCAGAACGCGTATCACGGGGCCTGAGGCACGGGGGCGTACTCGGAGCGGGCCGGGGTGCCGGTAGTCTGCGCCTTCTGACGTGGCCCGACTCCGCGCGTGGGCCGTGGTGAGGCGACGGGAGCGAGTTCGTGGGCAGTCCTCCGATGATCGACGGCGCGTTCGCCCGATGGCTGGCGGACCGGGCCGGGCAGGCCCTGGTGGAGCTTCGCGCCGAGCTGGGGTTCGCCGACGCCGGGGCGTTGAAGTCGGCCGGGGACAAGGTCTCGCACGACCTGATCCGCAGCGAGTTGGCGAAGTGGCGGCCGGGTGACGCCGTCCTCTCCGAGGAGGACGAGGGGTCGCGGTCGGTGGACACCGCCGGCGGGGTCTCCCGACGGACCGCCGACCGGGTGTGGATCATCGACCCGCTGGACGGCACCCGGGAGTTCTCCGAGGAGGGGCGCTCCGACTGGGCGGTGCACGTGGCGCTCTGGGCCCGCAACGCGCCGTCGCCGCACGGGTTGGTGGCGGGCGCGGTGGGTCTGCCGGCGCAGCACCGGGTGCTGGGTACGGACTATCCGCCGGCGTACCCGCCGATGACTGTGGAGGCGGCCACCTCGGGCGACCGTACGCTGCGGTTGGCGGCGAGTCGGAGCCGGCCGCCGGCCTTCCTCACCGACCTGGCCGAGGACGTGGGGGCCCAACTGGTGCCGATGGGTTCGGCCGGGGCGAAGATCGCGGCGGTGGTGACCGGTGACGTGGACGCGTACATCCACGCGGGCGGCCAGTACGAGTGGGACTCGGCGGCCCCGATCGCTGTGGCGACGGCCACCGGGCTGCACGCTTCCCGAATCGACGGTTCTGCGCTGAGATACAACGAGGCGGATCCGCGCCTGCCGGACCTGCTGGTCTGCCGCAAGGATCTCGCCAGCCGGTTGCTTGCAGCGCTGCAGAGGCATTCCGGGTAACCTGAGCGCTGTTTTTGATTTGTCCGACCGGAAAGGTCTGGAATCCATGAACGGATCCGCGCCGATCGAGCCCGTGGCATGACCGCCCCCGGCCGCTTCTACCAGGTCTCCCACCTCGACGAGTTGGAGGCGGAGAGCATCTTCGTGATGCGTGAGGTGGTCGCCGAGATGGAGCGGCCGGTCCTGCTCTTCTCCGGTGGCAAGGACTCGATCGTGATGTTGCGGTTGGCGCAGAAGGCGTTCGCGCCGGCCAACGTGCCGTTCCCGGTGATGCACGTGGACACCGGGCACAACTTCCCCGAGGTGCTCGCCTACCGCGACCAACGGGTCACCGAGCTGGGCCTGCACCTGATCGTGGCGAGCGTGCCCGACGCCCTGGCGGCCGGGACGGTCCGCGAGTCGGCCGACGGGATGCGCAACCGGATCCAGACGCCTGTGTTGTTGGACGCGGTGGAGAAGCACCGGTTCGACGCGTTGTTCGGTGGGGCGCGGCGGGACGAGGAGAAGGCGCGGGCGAAGGAGCGGGTGTTCTCGTTCCGGGACGAGTTCGGGCAGTGGGATCCGAAGAACCAGCGGCCGGAGTTGTGGTCGTTGTACAACGGGCGGCGTCATCCGGGTGAGTCGATCCGGGTGTTCCCGTTGTCGAACTGGACCGAGTTGGACATTTGGCACTACATCGCGCGGGAGCGGGTGCCGTTGCCGTCGATCTACTACGCGCACGACCGCGAGGTGGTGGAGCGTGACGGCATGTTCTACGCGGTGAACGAGTTCTTCTCGCCCCGCGCGGGTGAGGAGCCGTTCACCGCCCGGGTGCGGTACCGCACGGTGGGAGACGCCTCCTGTACGGCGGCGGTGCGGTCGGACGCGGACACGGTGGAGCGGGTGATCGAGGAGGTGGCCGCGACGCGGATCACCGAGCGGGGCGCGACCCGGGGTGACGACCGGGTCAGCGAGGCCGCCATGGAGGACCGTAAGCGGGAGGGGTACTTCTGATGAGCACCGAGACGGTGTCGCCCGAGGTCGAGGCCCGGCCGATGGACCTGCTCCGGTTCGCCACGGCCGGGAGTGTCGACGACGGCAAGTCGACGTTGATCGGCCGGTTGCTCTACGACACGAAGTCGTTGTTCACCGACCAGTTGGCCGCGGTGGAGGCGGTCAGCGCGGCGCGGGGTGACGAGTACACCAACCTGGCGTTGCTCACCGACGGTCTGCGGGCCGAGCGGGAGCAGGGCATCACCATCGACGTGGCGTACCGGTACTTCGCCACCCCCCGGCGGAAGTTCATCATCGCCGACACCCCCGGGCACACCCAGTACACCAGGAACATGGTCACCGGGGCGTCGACGGCGGATCTGGCGTTGATCCTGGTGGACGCGCGCAAGGGGCTGGTGGAGCAGTCGCGGCGGCACGCGTTCCTGTGTTCGCTGCTGCGGGTGCCGCACCTGGTGCTGTGCGTCAACAAGATGGACCTGGTGGACTTCTCCCAGGAGGTGTTCGAGCGGATCGCCGACGAGTTCACCGCCTTCGCGGCGAAACTCGACGCGCCGGACCTGACGGTGGTGCCGATCTCGGCGCTCCGCGGGGACAACATCGCCACCCGGTCGGAGAACATGCCCTGGTACGAGGGGCCGTCGCTGCTGCACCACCTGGAGCACGTGCACATCGCCTCGGACCGGAACCTGGTCGACGTGCGGTTCCCGGTGCAGTACGTGATCCGGCCGCAGTCGACCACAGTGACCGACTACCGGGGCTACGCCGGTCAGGTCGCCTCCGGGGTGCTCAAGCCCGGCGACGAGGTGATGGTGCTGCCGTCCGGCTTCACCAGCCGGATCAGCGCGGTCGAGACCGCCGACGGGCCGG
>NZ_JBTMMT010000070.1:0-37516 GCF_055517075.1 Micromonospora sp. DSM 43699 | reverse complement strand
CATAACCAACCCAGCCACACCCCACTGCGTCACTCCCACACCCCGTCTCCCTTCATCAGATCCCGCGGCCCCGCTCCCGCGGCCCCGCCTGTCCCGCGGCCCCGCCTGCTGCCCGGTGATCAAGAGGTTTACGTCTATCTTCGCGCGACGGATGACGCAAACCTCTTGATCATCGGAGGCGAGTCTGGGTGGGTGACCGAAAGGGGTCGGGAGGGGGCTCTGGGTCAGAGGGGGCGGGGGTGGGGTGGGTGGATTGGCGGGGGGGCTGGTTGGGTAGCAACGCGCGGCACCGGTCGTCAGCGGGGCGGTCGCGGTGGTGGGAGGGGTGAGCGCAGTGTCCGTGCTGCGAACCAAACCGATCAAGGACGTGGTTGCCCAGGGCAACGCCGACGGCAGCGACGGAAGCCCCGGCCTGAAACGCCGGCTCGGTGCGCGCGACCTCACCGGCTTCGGCATCGGCATCGTGATCGGCACCGGCATCTTCACCCTCACCGGCATCGAGGCGCGGGACAGCGCCGGGCCGGGCGTGGTGATCTCGTTCGCCATCGCCGGGACGGTCGCCCTGCTCGCCGCCCTCTGCTACGCCGAGCTGGCGTCCAGCGTGCCGACCGCCGGCAGCGCCTACACCTACGCGTACGCCACGATGGGCGAGATCGTCGCCTGGATCATCGGATGGGACCTGCTGCTGGAGTTCGCGCTCGGCGCGGCGGTGGTGGCCCGGGGCTGGTCCGGTTACCTGGCCGAGCTGTTCGGCCTGCCGAGCGCCTGGTTCGCCGAAGAGGGCAGCGTGGTCAACCTCGGCGCGATCGGCATCGTGCTGCTGCTCGGCGTGGTGGCCATCATCGGCATCCGCGAGTCCGCCCGGATCACCAACCTGCTGGTCCTGGTGAAGGTCGCGATCTGCGTCTTCGTCGTGGTCGCCGGGCTGTTCTTCGTGAAGGCCGCCAACCTCAGCCCGTTCATCCCGCCGGCCGAGCCGGCCGGTGCCGGTGACGACGGGATCAAGCAGCCGGTCGTCCAGGCGATCTTCGGGGTGGAGCCGTCCGTCTTCGGCTTCGTCGGGGTGCTCAGTGCCGCCGCGGTGGTCTTCTTCGCGTATACCGGCTTCGAGGCGGTGGCGAACCTGGGCGAGGAGACCCGGCGGCCCAAGCGGGACCTGACCCTGGGGTTGTTCGGCACCCTGTTGATCTCCACCGCGCTCTACATCGGCGTCTCGCTGGTCGTGGTGGGCATGGTGCCGTACGGCGAGATCGACAGGGGTGCCCCGATCGCCGCGGCCTTCAACGCGGTCGGTGCGAGCTGGGCCGGGGTGCTGGTCTCCATCGCCGCCGTCGCCGGCCTGACCAGCGTGATCCTGGTCGACCTGGTGGCCATGGGCCGGATCGGCTTCGCCATCGCCCGGGACGGGCTGCTCCCGCCCGCCGTCGCCAGGATCCACCCGCGCTGGGGTACGCCCTACCGGATCTCCGCGGTGATGACCGTGGCGGTGGCGCTGCTCGCCGGGTTCCTGCCGCTGTCCGCCCTGTCCGACCTGGTCAGCATCGGCGCTCTCTGCGCCTTCATGATCGTCTCGATCGCGGTGCCGATCCTGCGCCGCAAGCGCCCCGACCTGGAGCGGCCGTTCCGGGTCCCGTTCTCCCCGGTGCTGCCGATCTTCACCGCGCTGGCCTGCCTCTACCTGACGCTCAACCTGTCGATCGAGACCTGGATCAGGTTCCTCATCTGGATGGTGCTCGGCGCGGTCATCTACTTCGGCTACGGCTACCGGCGCAACCGCCTCGCCACCCGCGAAGCCGACGAGGACCGCACCTCGGAACCGGCCTCGGCCTGACTCCCCGTCGGGTGCCGGCCACGCCGTTCCCTCCGACCGGCACCCGACCCGCCCGCTCGACCCGACCGGTACCCGACCCGCCCGCTCGACCCCGCCCGGTACCCGGCTCCGACCGCGCCCGGCATCCGGGCCCTGACAGGGTGGGTGGCGGCCGGGGGCGGCGCTGCTCCCCGCCGGGCTGCCCGGGTGTGGTCAGGGCTGCGGTGCGAAGCGCAGCACGTTCCAGGAGATTGCCGGCAGGCGTACCGAGCAGCGCCCGCCGTCGGAGGTGGTGGTGGGTAGCTCCCGGGGCGTCACCCGGTCGGGTTCGGCCTCGGTGTTGACCGCCTCCGGGTCGTCACCGGCGGCGAGGCTGAGATGCTGTACCGGGTGCAGCCCGGACAGGCCGCGCAGGTCGAGATCCAGCGGAAGGTCTTCGGCGCTCCGGTTGACCGCGAACACGACCAACTCGCCGGATTCCTCGTCGTGCAGGGCGACGGTGTCCAGCACCGGCACGTCGCCGTACCGCTTCGTCTCGTAGTGCGGCGAGACCGGCTCGGTCCGCAGCACGGTGCCCCTGGCGTACCGGGCGGTCAGGGCGAACGGGTGGAAGATGCTCTGCCGCCAGGCCGGTCCGCCGGTGCGGGTACGGATCGGGGCGATCACGTTGGCGAGCTGGGCCTGGGCGGCGACACCGACCCGGTCGGCGTGCCGGAGCAGGGTGATCAGCAGGTCGCCGACCACCACCGCGTCGACGGCGGTGTAATCGTCCTCGATCAGCGCGGGCGCCTCGACCCAGCCGCGCCGGTCCAGGTCGTGCTGGAGGCGGGACTGGTACCAGACGTTCCACTCGTCGAAGGAGATCTTCAGCTTGCGGGTCTGGCGCAGCCGGGCGGCCACGTGGTCGGCGGTGGCGACCACCTCGGTGATGAAATGGTCCATGTCGACGGCGGAGGCGAGGATGCTGGCCCGGTCGCCGTCGGTCGGGTCGTAGTAGGAGTGCGCGGAGATGAAGTCGACGTGCTCGTAGGTGTGTTCCAGCACTGTCGCCTCCCAGGAGGCGAAGGTGGGCATGCCCCGGCCGGAGCTGCCGCAGGCGACCAGGCTGATCGACGGGTCGATCAGCTTCATCGCCCGTGCGGTCTCGGCGGCGAGCCGGCCGTACTCCTCGGCGGTCTTGTGACCGACCTGCCAGGGGCCGTCCAGCTCGTTGCCGAGACACCACAACCGCACGCCGTACGGCTGCTCAGCGCCGTGCCGGCGGCGCAGGTCGGACAGCCGGGTGCCGCCCGGGTGGTTGGCGTACTCCAGCAGGTCGCACGCCTCCTGCACGCCCCGGGTGCCGAGGTTGACCGCCATCATCGGCTCGATCTCGGCGGCGGCGGCCCAGGTCATGAACTCGTCGAGGCCGAACGCGTTGGTCTCGACGGTCTTCCAGGCCAGGTCCAGCCGGCGGGGCCGGTCGGCGGCCGGGCCGACGCCGTCCTCCCAGCGGTAGCCGGAGACGAAGTTGCCGCCGGGGTAGCGGACCACCGAGACGCCCAGCTCCCGGGTCAGCGCCAGCACGTCACGGCGCAGGCCGAGCGGATCGGCCTCGGGGTGGCCCGGCTCGTAGATGCCGCCGTACACGCAGCGGCCCATGTGTTCGACGAAGGAGCCGAAGATCCGTCGGTCCACCGGACCGATCGTGAACGCCGGATCGATCGTCAACCGGGCTGTACGCACCTGGGTGCCACCTTTCCTCGACCTGCTCCGTGACTGCGGTCACGGCGTACCAGGCGTTCCTACAACGTTGCAACCAACGTTGTAAAGGGCTTGTTACGCGATAGGGTCCTGAGTCGGAGGGGGGAGGTGGCAGATCGTGCGGCACAGACTGAAGGACGTGGCCGAACGGGCCGGGGTGTCGGTCAAGACCGTGTCGAACGTGGTCAACGGCTACCAGCACGTCCGACCGGACACCCGGGCCCGGGTCGAGGCGGCCATCGCCGAACTCCGCTACCGGCCCAACCTGTCCGCCCGCAACCTGCGCAAGGGCCGTACCGGGGTGATCGCCCTCGCCGTGCCGGAGCTGGACATCCCGTACTTCGCCGAACTGGCCCGGCACGTGGTCGCCGCCGCCGTCGACCACGGCTGGACGGTGCTCATCGACCAGACCGGTGGCGGCCCCGAACAGGAACGGGCGGCCGCCATCGGCATCGGCGACCACATGATCGACGGGCTGATCTTCAGCCCGTTGTCGCTGAACGCCGACGACCTCGCCGGCCTGGACGGCATGCCGATGGTGCTGCTCGGCGAGCGGGTGGACCACGGCCCCGCCGACCACGTGGTGATCGACAACGTGACCGCGGCCCGGGAGATGACCGCCCACCTGATCGGCCTCGGCCGCCGCCGGATCGCCGCCATCGGCTCACAACGCACCCCCGAGGGTGCGAGCGCCCGACTCCGGCTGGCCGGCTACACCGCCGCCCTGACCGAGGCCGGCCTCGGGTACGACGAGAGCCTGGTCGCCCCCGCCCCGGCCTGGCACCGGGCCGACGGGGCCGCCGCCATGCGCCACCTGCTCGCCTCCGGGGCCCGCCCCGACGCGGTCTTCTGCTTCAACGACACCCTCGCCCTCGGCGCGCTCCGCGCCCTGCACGAGGCCGGCCTCCGGGTCCCCGCCGACGTCGCCGTCGCCGGTTTCGACGACATCGAGGACGGGCGGTTCAGCGTCCCCACCCTGACCACCGTCGCCCCGGACAAGGAACGGATCGCCCGGCTCGCCGTCGATCTGCTCGCCGGCCGGCTGGACGGCGACCGGGACGCGCCGCCCCGGGAACTCACCGCCCCGCACCGGCTGACCCCCCGCGAGAGCACCGCCTGACAGAGCGGCCTCCCGCGACGTGCCCTCTCACCTGACCCCGGCAGGACATCCCCGCCTCCCGTCGCTCTGCCGGAGCAGTCGGGCCGTCGGCACCGTCGCCCGGCCTGTCAGTCGAAGAAGCGGGCCAGGTGGGCCGGGTTTTCCGGTGGTGCGTCGGAGGGCAGCGGGGTGAGGTCGGCGAAGATCGACGCCCCGTCGCAGCCGGCGTGCAGCGGATGCCAGCGCGGGGTGCCCGGCGGGCGCTGCCCGCAGATCCCCTTGATCGTCTGCACGTCCAGCAGCCGGACGTGGGTCGGGTCGGCCACCGCGTTGACATGCCCCCACCAGGGGCTCATCACGTGCAGCACCCCACCCGGCCGGAGCACCCGGTGGCACTCGTCAAGAAGCGGCAGGAAATCGATCAGGTGCTCCAGGATGTGCACGGTGAAGAGGACGTCGACGGAGCCGTCGGCCAGCGGCAGCGACCCGGACAGGTCCGCCACCGCGTCCACCCCGGGGGCCGGGAAGATGTCCAGCCCCAGGTTCGCCGGGTACTGCTTCTGCCCGCCGCAGCCCAGGTCCACTACCACCGGATCCCGGCCGCCGACCCGCACCCGCCCCCACACGCCGTACACCCCGGCCAGCCGGCCGACCAGCTCGCGGACCAGCCGCAACTGATCCGGCTCGGCCACCTCGCCGCTCAGGTGGGCGACCCCCCGGTCGAACCGCACCTCGACCGCGAGCCCGCGTAACCGCTCGTCGTGGCGGGCCTGCTCGGCCCAGGCCGCGCCGAGGAACCCGTCGAGCGCCCGCAGCCGTTCGGCCGAGGGCGGTGCCTGCGCCAATGCGACCATGGCCACCTCCCGCCGGCCGTTACCCGCTCCCCGGCCCGACACACCCACCCGATCGGGGCTGCTTCCTGCGCAGCAGCGGTCAGCCGCCGGTGCGGCGGGTGGGCCGGCCGACGCCCCGGATGCGTTGCCGGGGAGCGCCGGCAACCTTCGGCCGCTTGAGGTGGTAGCGGTGCAGTTCGTTGTGGCCCTCCAGGGACGGGTCCTCGCTCATCCCGACGAGTTCCCAACCCTGGTCGCCGGCCCGGTTCAGGTGGGCCAGCGCGGTGTCGCCGTAGGCGGTCACGTCGACCATCGAGCCGTCCGGGCCGTACCAGACGAAGACGACCTCCCAGCTGAGGTCGGAGGCGGTCGGCTGGCGACGGCGCACCAGCAGCGCGTACTCCCACTTGAGCATGACCCATTGTCACCCGGCGGTCATCAGGCGGCGTGGATCAGTCCTCGGCGATCCGCCCGTCGGCGACCCGCAGGCGCCTGTCGACGCTGACCGCCTCCAGCATCCGCCGGTCGTGGGTGACCAGCAGCAGCGTCCCCGGATAACCGGCCAGCGCCGACTCCAACTGCTCGATGGCCGCCAGGTCGAGGTGGTTGGTCGGCTCGTCCAGCACCAGCAGGTTGACCCCCCGGCCCTGGAGCAGCGCCAACGCCGCCCGGGTCCGCTCGCCCGGCGACAGGGTCGCCGCCGGCCGCAGCACGTGCGCGGCCCGCAGGCCGAACTTGGCAAGCAGCGTCCGTGCGTCCGCCGGCGTCATCTCGGGTACGGCGGCCTCGAACGCCTCCAGTAGCGGCTGGTCGCCGAGGAACAGCCCCCGGGCCTGGTCCACCTCGCCGACCACCACCCCCGGGCCGAGTGCGGCATGACCGGCGTCGAGCGGCAGCCGGCCGAGCAGCGCACCGAGCAGGGTGGTCTTGCCGGAGCCGTTCGCCCCGGTGATCGCCACCCGGTCGGCCCAGTCGACCTGGAGGGTCACCGGGCCGAGGGTGAAGCCGCCCCGGCGGACCACCGCGTCGCGCAGCGAGGCCACCACCGCACCGGCCCGGGGCGCGGCGGCGATCTCCATCCGCAGCTCCCACTCCTTGCGCGGCTCCTCGACCACGTCGAGGCGTTCGATCAGCCGCTCGGTCTGCTTCGCCTTGGCCGCCTGCTTCTCGGTCGACTCGGCCCGGAACTTCCGGCCGATCTTGTCGTTGTCGGTGGCCTTGCGGCGGGCGTTCTTCACGCCCTTCTCCATCCAGGAACGCTGGGTGCGGGCGCGGGCCTCCAGCGAGGCGCGGGTGTCGGCGTACTCCTCGAAGTCGGCGCGGGCGTGCCGGCGGGCCACCTCCCGCTCCTCCAGATAGGCGCCGTAGCCGCCGCCGTAGTGCCGGGTCTGCTGCTGCACGAGGTCGAGTTCGAGCACCCGGGTCACCGTCCGGGTCAGGAACTCCCGGTCGTGGCTGACCAGCACCGTCCCGGCGCGCAGCCCGGTGACGAACCGTTCCAGCCGGTCCAGGCCGGCCAGGTCCAGGTCGTTGGTGGGCTCGTCGAGCAGGAAGACGTCGTACCGGCTGAGCAGCAGCGAGGCCAGGCCGGCGCGGGCCGCCTGGCCACCGGAGAGGGCGGTCATCGGGTGGTCCAGGTCGACCGTCAGCCCCAACTCGGCGGCGACCTGGGCGGCGCGTTCCTCCAGGTCCGCCCCGCCGAGTCCGAGCCACCGCTCCAGTGCCCCGGCGTACGCGTCGTCGGCCCCGGCCGTGCCTTCGGTGAGCGCCTCGGTGGCCGCGTCCAGCGCCGCCTGCGCGCCGGTCACCCCGGTCCGGCGGGCCAGGAAGTCGCGGACCGTCTCGCCCGCCCGCCGCTCCGGCTCCTGCGGCAGATAACCCACCGAGGCCCCTGGCGGGCTCAACGAGACGTTGCCCTCTTCCACCGGCTGCACCCGGGCCAGCGTGCGCAGCAGCGTCGACTTGCCGGCCCCGTTCACTCCCACCAGCCCCACCACGTCGCCGGGCGCGACCACCAGGTCGAGGTCACTGAAGAGCATCCGCTCCCCGTGCCCGGCGGCAAGTCCTTTGACGATCATCGTGGCGCTCATCAGGCCCGAGCCTAGCGTCCGCCGGTCCGGGCGAGGACGGCGCGCGGTGCGACCCAGCGCCGTCCCGGCCCAGCTACCGCCCGAAGGACCCCGGTCGGCCGGTAACTGGCGGTCCGGGGTGGTCGTGCGGCCGACTTTCAGGGTGGCGGGGGCTGTGCGGCTGGTCGGCGGCGGGCGTGGTCGTCTGGGCGATCGTTCGGGTGGCGGGGTGGTCGTGCGGGGGTGGTGATCCGCGCGAGATTGTGGAGAGTTCTTGCGGCTATGGCGACAACAATTCTCCACAAACCTGCGCTCCCCGTGGCTTTCGCCGATCACCGCCCGCCCGTCACCACCGCCGTCGGGTCTTCCGGGCCGGCGGCCGGGTCGGTAGGCGGCCCGGCGGTCGGGTCGGTGCTCGGGGGTCGGGCTGTCGGTCCCGGTCGGTGAAAGGTGGGGGAGGGGCGGGATGAGCGGGGCGGGTGGGGCAAGGTGAGGGTGTGGGATTGACGCTGGCGGTGGACTGCGGGGGTGGGGGCATCAAGGGATCGGTGCTGGACGGGGGTGGCAACCTGCGGGCACCGGTGATCCGGGTGGACACCCCGTACCCGTTGCCGCCCGACCTGTTCGTCAAGACGCTTGTGGAGTTGGCCGGGCGGTTGCCCCGGGCGGACCGGGTCACGGTGGGGATGCCGGGCATGATCCGGCACGGGGTGGTGGTGGCCACGCCGCACTACGTCACCCGGTCCGGTCCGCGCAGCCGGATCGACCCGGACCTGCTCGCCGAGTGGTCCGGGTACGACGCCCGCCGGGCGCTCACCGAGGCGTTCGGGATGCCGGCGCTGGTGCTCAACGACGCCGAGGTGCACGGTGCCGGGGTGGTCGCCGGGACGGGCTGCGAACTGGTGCTGACCCTCGGCACCGGGCTGGGTAGCGCGCTCTTCGACGGCGGGCGGCTCGCCCCGCACCTGGAGCTGTCGCATGCCCCGGTCCGGTGGGGCACCACCTACGACACGTACGTGGGGGAGCCGGAGCGGCGGCGGCTCGGCGACGCCTTCTGGTCCCGGCGGATCCGGCAGGTGGTGGACGGGCTGCGCCCGGTGTTCCGCTGGGACCGGCTCTATCTCGGCGGCGGCAACTCGCGGCTGATCCGCCCCGAGCAGGTGGCCCGGATGGGCGACGACGTGGTGATCGTGCCCAACACGGCCGGAATCGTCGGCGGCGTCCGCGCCTGGCAACTGACCGGCGAACGGGACGACCCGACCTCCTGAGCCACAACTGCACCCGCAGGAACACTCGCGGTACGCCCGGTGTTGTGCCAGCGTCGGAGCAATGGCGACGTGACGCGAGGGGGTGGGTCGGGATGGATCTTCTGGCGGAGTACCGACGGGCGACCATGTACTTCGAGATGGGTGACCCGAGCGGAGCGGTCCGGCTGCTGGAGCCGATCGTGGCGGCCGAGCCCGGCAACTCCTCCGTGCGTCAGCTGCTGGCCCGGGCGTACTTCCAGACCGCCCAGCTCGGCCGGGCCGAGGAGCAGCTGCGGGAGCTGGTCGACCGGGACCCCAGCGACCACTACGCCCACCACGTGCTGGGCCGGACGCTGGAGCGGCTGAACCGTTACCCGGACGCGCTGCGCCACCTGCGCATCGCGGCGGCCATGCACTCGACCAACGACGACTACGTGACCGCGCTGCGCCGGGTGGAGAGCCGGGTCGACAACGGTCGCTGAGGTCCCTGGCCGGGCCGGGGGAGGGGAGTTTCCTACCCTTCCTCCGGCCCGGTTCTGCGTCTCGTCCAGGCCAGGAACCGCTCGTACAGCTCCGCCGGGGACGGGACGGCGTCCGGGTTGAGGGTGACCAGGTCGCCGGTGGCGTCGAACAGCTGCCCGGCCATGTAGACGGACAGCCCGATCCGGTCCTGTCGGTAGTCCCTGGTCAGGACTAGCCGGGCGGGCTGACACGGCCACGGAGCCGCGCACACCCGGCACCGCCAGAGCGGTCGCATCGGTACGTGCGGCCGGATGGCCCCGCCTGGGCGGGCATGGACCCGGGAAACGTTCAGCGGCTTCACCGTCTCAGAGTGGTCGCTACGCTACCCCCTAGTCAAGGCCCTAGTAGGGTGTCGCCCAACTAGGGTATTGCCCAGTGGGGAGGTGTCTAGCCTCCGGTTCATGGGCCGGAATCTCATGGGCGCGTACGAGATCCGGATGAGGCTGGGCGTGAGCAGGCAGCGGGTCGAGCAGTTGATGAAGCGCCCCGACTGGCCGAAGCCCTACGAGTCGCTCGCTACCGGGCGGATCTGGCGTACCGAGGACATCGAGGCGTGGATCCGCGAGCACCGGCCGAACCTGCCCGACGAAGCCTGAGCCTCGCCCCGGTCCGTGCGGGCCTACGATGGGCCTGCCATGGCGGCTGCGCAGGTGGGGGAGGCGGGATGAAGCTCAAGCTGGACCTGCACGACATCTTCAACAAGGGCCACGACATCGACCGTGCCCTGCGCGGGATCATGGACGAGGCGGTGGCGAAGAAGGCCACCCTGGTCGAGATCATCCCAGGTAAGGGTTCTGGCCAGCTCAAGAAGAAGGTGCTGCGCTTCCTCGACCAGAAGGACGTCAAGCAGCTCTACCACCGGGTCGAGAAGGACTCCAAGAACTTCGGCCGCCTCTTCGTCCACTTCCGCTGGAAGTGACGTGCCCTAGAAGGACCGGTATACCTCTCTGCGGTGGGCGATTCGCACGACTGCTATCAGAACCTGGTCATCCAGGATCAGGTAGACGATCCGAAAATCGCCTACCCGGATCCGCCACTTGGTATCGCCACCGGACAGCTTCACGCAACCAGCGGGCCGAGGGTCAACTGCCAGCTGATCGATCGCGGAACCGATGCGGACCTGGGTGGAGCGGTCGAGCTTGGCCAGTTGGCGCGCCGCAGCATTGGTGAGCTCAACCTTCCATGTCACAGGTCGAGCTCCCGCTTGACCGCGCTCCACGGCTGCGTGGACTCACCAGCACGCATCGACGCCAGTGCGTCGTCGCATGCCTGGGCGTCCTCCTCGTCGATCACCTGTTCCATGATCTCGTCAAGCCGCGCAAGCTCCTCACGAGCCGAGGCACGCAGAGCGGGTGTCCGGTTCGGGTTTCTGGCTACCGCTTCCAGATACTGCCTGATCTTTTCAAGACCCTGCGGATCGAGCGCCGTCGGTGGCCCCATCGCCGCCACCCGCTGCCCTTGGCGAGTCAAGTAGACGACGTTGCCATCCTCAGCCGCCTCGACGGCTTCAGACGGCGGACCGGCATGAGGCGGAACCTCATACTCGAACGCGTGCGCGGCGGTCATGGAGGTCATGGTAACGCTGGACGGCCCCGGAGCCGGACAACCAGCTGAGGCGGTGTCGGCCGGAATCCGTCAGAAGGTGAGTCAGCCCAACCGGGTGATCCGCTCCACATCAGCACTGTCAGAGGTCCAGGACGGCGACCGTCTCCCCGTCGCTCTGTTCGCCGGTTGGCCGGAAGCCCAGCTTGAGATAGAAGCCCTCCGGCCCGCCCGCCCGAGGCACCCAGGTGACGTACGCCCGCTTGCCGCCCCGGGCGCGGATCTCCGCGCAGACGGCCTCGACGGCGAACCGCCCGTAGCCCTTCCCCTGGGCATCGGCCGCGATGTTGAGTCGCCAGAGGCCGGATCGGACGTCATCGGGGTTGTCGCCCCACGCGTAGTCGAGGAAGGCCATCAGGAAGCCGACCAGCCGGTCGCCGTCGAAGATCAGCCTCGGCCAGGCGATGTCCGGGAAGACGTACGCCTCGGCCAGTGACTTGACCACCGGCCCGACCAGATCCTCCTGATCGGGTCGCACCGACAGCCCGAGCGCCGCCTCGTAGTTCTCCGGGGTGACCTTCTCCAGCCGCATCCTGCGGACCGTAGCCGGCGCGACCGGACCCGGCGACCGGTTATCCGTGGCCACGGATAACCGACCGCCTCCGACCATTGCGTCAGAACGGATACGTGCGGGCGACCGCCAGCATCTCCGAGGTGTGCGACCCGACCACCCCCACCGCAGCCGGCCGCTTCCGGAACCCCGGCAACGCCTCCAGCCCGTCGCTGGCGTCCATCGCCCGCAACGCCACCTGCCCCGCCCGGGGCCGCACGGTCAGGGTGATCTCGACCCCCTCCGACGGTGGGGCGTGGAAGACGATCCCGAAACCCCACCGGTCGGACGATGCCTCCTCGACGGTCGGCTGCCGCCCGACCGGCACCTCCCGCCCGGCCACCTCGGCCCGGGTCACCTCGGCGGTGGTGGCGTCCACGTGCAGGGTGGCCAGCCGGACCGGGCGCTGGGGGAGCAGCCGCAACCGCATGGTGCGCAGTCCACCGGCGTTGGTGTCCGCCAGCACCTGCACCGTCGGGGCAGGCAGGTCCGCCGCCGGGGCCGGGCCGCCGCGCAGGTCCGCATCGCCCAGGCCGGGGAAGCCGTCGACCCCGGCCGGGCCGTCGACGTACCCGTCGGTCCACGGCTGCGGGTCGGCCTCCCGGCTGATCCACCGCGCGGTGCCGGTGTCGGCGTCCAGGGCGTACATCAGGTGGGTGGGCACGGGGTGGGCGGCGTCGAAGCGGTCGACGGCCAGGCCGACCCCGGCGAACACCGTGGCGGCCAGCGCGGCGGCGACGGCCGGCAGCGCGCCGAGCCGGCGGGCGCGGGCGGCGACCAGGCCGCGCTGGCCGCCGGCGGCCGGGTGCAGCAGGTCGAGCACCGGCAGCGCGGCCAGCCCCAGCAGCACCGCGAACAGCGCCGCGACCCCGCCCATCGCCATCCCCAGCGCGGGGAAGAGCAGCACCACGGTGGGCAGCAGGATCACCACGGCGACCGCGCCGGCCAGGGCCACCGCGAGCACCGGCCACGGGCCGTCGATCCGGGTGCGCAGCGCGACCAGGCCGGCGAGCGCGCCGGCCAGCGCCGGCAGGGTGGCCAGGTACGCCCCGCCGGGCACCAGCGCGGCCAGCACCACCCCGAGCAGGGCCAGCCAGCCCAGCCCGCCGACGGCCAGCGCGGCCGGGCCGGCCCAGCGGCGGGCCAGCGCGTACCAGGCGAGCAGGATGGCGGCGGCGAGCGCCACCACCGCCAACCGGTACCAGACCGGCCGGTACGGGTCGAGCAGTTCGGCGTAGCCGGGGCGCAGCGCGGTGATCCCCGCCCAGAGCAGTTGGGCGGCGAGCGGGGCGACCACGATCGGCACCAGCGCCAGCCCGAACCCGGCGAACAGCCGACCGGTGCCGGCCCGGCCGGTGCGCCGGACCAGCCAACCCAACGCCAGCACCCCGAGCACCGCCAGGGCGGCCAGCGGCCAGGTCAACCAGCCGGGGTAGCGGACCAGCCCGCCCGGCACCGGGAAGTAGGTGGCGTCGTGCCCGGACTTCAGCGCCGTCAGGTCGGTGCGGCCGAACTCCCGGGCCAGCCCGAGCGCGTTGTCGCCGTGCATCTGGAGGCTGCCCCGGTCCATCGCCGCCGGGGTGTCCAGCGGGGTGTGGTAGATCGCGCCCCCGTCGATGTAGGCCGAGTTCAGCCCGACGAAGTCGTGGTCGAGGAAGGCGGTGAAGTCGGTGTCGTTGGGCAGCGCCCGGTAGATCTCCACCGCGAACGAGGTGCCCACCGGGTGCGGTGCGCCCCGGCCGAAGGCGGCCACCAGCCCGGCGTTGTTCCTTGACGTCTCGAACATGATCACCGGGCCGGTCGCGCCCCGGGCCTCCAGGTTGAGCACCACCCCGCCGTCGGCGGCCAGCGGGTGGCTGGCCGCGAACGCCGACGCGCCGCACAGGCACGCCTCCTCGGCGTCGGTCAGCACGAACACGACGTCGTTGCGGGGCCGGGGGCCGGCGGCCAGCGCGCGGGCCACCTCCAGCACGGTGGAGGTGCCGGCCGCGTCGTCGTTGCCACCCGGGCCGGTCTGCACCGAGTCGTAGTGCGCCACCAGGAAGACCCGGCCGGTGGAGGCGGTGCCGGGGAGCCGGGCCACCACATTGCGGACCCGGGCGAAGGTGGCCCCGCCGGCCGCCCCGCTGAGCTGCCCGGCCTCCGGGGCGACGGTGTCCTGCACCTCGGTCTGAAGGCCCAGCCCGCGCAGTGCCCCGACCAGATGCTCGCGCACCTGGTCGTTGGCCGCACTGCCGGCGGGGTGCGGCCGCGCCGCCACCGTCTGCACGGTCCGGTAGGCCCGCCCGGCGCTGAACTCGTCGGCCGGGGCGTCCGCCGGTCGGGGCGTCGGGGTGGCCAGGGTGACCAGCATCGCCGCACCCACCGCGACCAGCGCCAGGACGGCGGCGAGGGCGGCGAGCGGACGACGCCGGGGCCGGGTCAGCGCCCGGTCGGCGGCGGAGGCGGGGGGTACGCCCACGGGGACTCCTCGGAGGTGGTGCGGGGGTGGGCATCATCCTGCCCCGACCGGGGGAGAGCGGGGCGTACCGGGACCGAACCGTGACGCGGGAGGCTGACCGGACGCTCACCCGATGACGGCCTTGCCCGGGTACGCCCCGACCGGGCGGACCGTGTTGTGTGCGACCGTTGTCTAATACAGGATCAGTAGGGCACTCGGAAGGAGCCCGACATCACCAGCGAACTCCCGCGTCTCGCGGCGGTGACCCGGTCGCACCGGGGGCCTGGCATGGCCGGGTCCTCCGCCGCGCCGTACCCGCACGGCGGGCTCGGGCCCCACGCCAACCTGCCGCCCGGTGAACGGCTGCGGGTGCTGCTGGTCGAGGACGACGAGGGCGACGCCTTCCTGGTCGGTGAGCTGCTCGCCGAGACCAACTCGATGATCGACCTGCTTGTCGCCACCAGCCTCAGCGAGGCCCGGCAGCGGATCGCCGGGGTCGACTGCGTCCTGCTCGACCTCGGGCTGCCCGACGCACAGGGCCTGGACGGGCTGCGCCGGGTGCTGGAGATGTCAAGCGGCGCGGCGGTCTGCGTGCTGACCGGCCGCTCCGACGAGCACCTCGGCATCGTCGCGGTCGCCGAGGGCGCCCAGGACTACCTGGTCAAGGGGCAGGTCGACGGGGTGTTGCTGACCCGCGCCCTGCGCTACGCGGTGGAGCGCAAGCGGGCCGACGAGAACGCCCGTCGGCTGCGTGAGGTCGAGCTGCGCCAGGCCGAGTCGGCCCGGTTGGAACGGGGCCTGCTGCCCCAGCCGCTGATGACCACCGACGAGGTGGCGGTGCACACCTTCTACCGGCCGGGCCGGCACGCGGCCCTGATCGGCGGGGACTTCTTCGACGTGGTGCAGACCCGCCCCGACCGGGTCGACCTGATCGTCGGTGACGTCTGCGGGCACGGGGTGGACGAGGCGGCCCTCGGCGTCGAGCTGCGGGTGGCCTGGCGGGCGCTGATCCTGGCCGGGGTGCCCGACGACGAGGTGCTGCCCGCCCTGGAGCAGGTCCTGATGAGCGAGCGCCGGCTCCAGGAGATCTTCGCCACCGTCGCCACCGCCCGGCTCGACCTGGCCGCCAACCGGGCCACCGTCCGGTTGGCGGGTCACCCGCCGCCGTTGCTGCTGTCCGGCGGTAAGGTCGCGCCGGTTCCGGCCCGTGGTGGCCTGCTGCTCGGCGTACGACCCCGCCGTCCCGTCGCGTTCGATCTGGAGTTCGACACCGATGACTGGTCCCTGTTGATGTACACCGACGGCCTGATCGAGGGGCGGGTGGGTGACGGTGACGACCGGTTGGACGTCGACGGGCTGACCGGCCTGCTCCAGGAGCGCGCCAACCACGCCGTGCCGCTGTCCGAGTTGCCCGCCTGGCTGGTCGGCCGGGCCGAGCAGATCAACGGGGGGCCGCTCGCCGACGACGTCGCCATGCTGCTCGTCACCCGGGGCGGTGGCCGGTGAACACGTACCGTTCGGGGTGGACCCTGCGTCGTCGGGTGCTGGCGCTGCTGGCCGTGGTCGGCGTGCTGCTGGTCGGGCTGGCCGTCGCCGAGGCGGCGGTGGCGACGAAGAACCGCGCCCACACCGACGCGCTGCTCACCCGGACCGGCCCGCTGCGGGTGCAGGGGCAGGAACTGCTCAACGCGCTGCTCGACCAGGAGACCGGCATCCGCGGTTACGCGGTGAGCGGCAACCGCGCCGACCTGGCCCCGTACGAGCAGGGGGTGCAGCAGGAACGCGACGTGGCCGCCACCATCACCACCCTGAGCCGGGACTATCCGGCGATCGCCGGCGCGCTGCGCACCGCCCAGCAGCAGGCGGACGCCTGGCGGCGGTCGGTGGCCGAGCCGGTGATCGCGACCACCGGGAGCAGCGGCACGGTTGCCGCCCAGGCGTTGATCACCGCCCAGGCCCGGCAGCAGTTCGACCAGATCCGGGCGTCGGTGGGTGACCTCCAGGCGGCGATCCTGGCCGAGCGGGAGCAGGGTGCCCGGGACATCGAGCGGACCGGCAACCTGCTGGTGGCGCTGCTGGTCGTCGCGGCGGTGGTGGTGGTCGTCGCCGGGATCCTGATGGTGCTCTCCCTGGAGCGGATGGTGATCCGGCCGCTGACCGGCCTGGCCCAGCAGGTGCGGGAGGTCGCCGCGGGTGACTACCAGCACCACATCGCCGGGTCGGGGCCGCCGGAGTTCCGCCGGCTCGCCGACGACGTGGACGTGATGCGGCAGAAGATCGCCAAGGACCTGGCGGAGGTGCGGGCCGCCCGGGAGAACATCGAGTGGGTCAACAGCCAGCTGCAGAAACAGGCCGAGGAGCTGACCCGCTCCAACCGTGACCTGGAGCAGTTCGCCTACGTCGCCTCGCACGACCTCCAGGAGCCGTTGCGCAAGGTGGCCAGCTTCTGCCAGCTGCTCCAGCGCCGGTACGCCGGGCAGCTCGACGAGCGGGCCGACCAGTACATCGCGTTCGCGGTGGACGGCGCGCAGCGGATGCAACGCCTGATCAACGACCTGCTGGCGTTCTCCCGGATCGGCCGGCTCACCACCGGCTTCGTCGACGTCGACCTCAACAAGGTGATGGCCGACGTGGCCAGCCAGACCGAGCCGGGCCGGCAGTACGCCGACGCCGAGCTGACCTGGGGCGAGCTGCCGGTGATCCGGGGCGAGGAGCCGCTGCTCACCAACCTGCTCGTCAACCTGGTCAGCAACTCGGTGAAGTTCCGCCGCCCCGACGTCGCGCCGAAGGTGCGGGTCTCGGCACGGCTGGTCGATGCCGAGTGGGAGATCACCTGCCAGGACAACGGCATCGGCATCGAGCCCGAGTTCGCCGACAAGATCTTCGTGATCTTCCAGCGGCTGCACGCCAAGGACGCCTACCCGGGCACCGGCATCGGCCTGGCCATCGTCAAGAAGATCGTCGAGTACCACGGCGGTCGGGTCTGGGTGGACACCGACCAGGCCGAGGGGACCGCGATCCGGTTCACCCTCCCGGCCCGCCCGGAGGACGTCGAGGCGGCGAAGGCGGCGGCCGAGGCGGATGCCACGGTCGACCCGGACGGCCCGGAGCCGGCCGGGACGGACGCCACGGCGACGACCGGCGGGGACGGCCCGGAGACGACCACCGACGCCGCTGCCGCGTCCCACCCGGTGGGGGAGACGCCCGCGCCGGCCGGGGAGGCCGAGCCGGCGGACCGGCCGGCACCGGTCGGGCGGCAGCCGGGCGGGGTGCAGGACGAGGACCCACCCGGCGGGTCGCCGGGACAAGGCACCACGGGTGGTACGAAGGAGAGGGTGGGATGACCGCGCCGGCGGACGGCAAGAGCCCGATCGAGGTTCTGTTGGTCGAGGACGATCCGGGTGACGTGCTGATGACCCAGGAGGCGTTCGAGGAGCACAAGCTCCGTAACCGGCTGACCGTCGTGTCCGACGGCGCCGAGGCGCTGGACTACCTGCGGCGCGAGGGCCGGTACACGGACGCGGTGACCCCGGACCTGATCCTGCTCGACCTCAACCTGCCGCGCCGGGACGGCCGGGAGGTGCTGGAGGAGATCAAGAACGACGAGCAGCTGCGCCGGATCCCGGTGGTGGTGCTCACCACCTCCCAGGCCGACGAGGACATCCTGCGCAGCTATCAGCTGCACGCCAACGCCTACGTGACCAAGCCGGTGGACTTCGAACGTTTCATCTCGGTGGTCCGCCAGATCGACGAGTTCTTCGTCAGCGTGGTCAAGTTGCCGCCGCGTGGCTGACCAACTGCTCGCCGACGTCGACACCCTGCTACGGGAGACCGCGGCGGACGTGGTGCTGCCGCTGTTCCGCAAGCTGGACGACGCCGACGTCACCGAGAAGGCCCCGGGTGACCTGGTCACCGTCGCCGACCAGCGGGCCGAGGAGCGGATCTCGGCGGAGCTGCGCCGGCTGCTGCCCGGCTCGCTCGTCGTCGGCGAGGAGGCGGTGGCCGAGGACGGGTCGTTGCTGCGTCACCTGCGCGACGGCGGCGACGTCTGGGTGGTCGACCCGGTCGACGGCACCGGGAACTTCGCCGCCGGCCGCCGCCCGTTCGCCCTGATGGTGGCCCTGCTCAGCGCGGGTGAACCGGCCGCGTCCTGGGTGTTCGACCCGCTGGCCGGGACGATGGCCGTGGCCCGTGCCGGCGACGGCACCCGGCTGGACGGCCGGCCGGTGCGCTCCGGTGCCACCGTCGCGCCGCAGCGGTTGCGGGGCACCGCGATGGTCCAGTACCTGCCGCAGGCCACCCGGGACCGGGTGGCGGCCGGCGAGGGGCGGATCGGGGAGCTGCTGCCGGGTCAGCACTGCGCCGGGCGGGAGTACCTCGACCTGCTCACCGGGGAGCAGCAGTTCGTGATGTTCTGGCGGACCCTGCCCTGGGACCACGCTCCCGGTGCGCTGCTGGTCCGCGAGGCGGGCGGGGTGGCCCGGCGGTTCGACGGCACCGAGTACCACCCGGCCGACGACGGTCGGGGGCTGCTGGTCGCCGTCGACGAGCCGACCTGGCAGGAGGTCCGCGCCGCCCTGCTCGGCGACTGACCGCCCGCTCCCTCGCCACTGTGACTCCTGCCGGGAGGCCCTGCCCGGCGACTCCTGCCGGGAGGCCCTGCCCGGCGACTCCTGCCGGGAGGCCCTGCCCGGCGACTCCTGCCGGGAGGCCCTGCCCGGCGACTCCTGCCGGGAGGCCCTGCCCGGCGCCCGACAGATCGACGAGTTGGACCCTCGGCGACCGGCCCGACACGCCGGGTCGAGGGTTGTTGTCAGGTGTCGTCACGGGCCTGGTCACCGCGTGTGATTGCGGTAATGTGACCGGCGGTCTCCGCCCCCAGGCCGCCAACCGGGGCCGGCGGGACCGCCGCCGTGCCGGCCTGCGACCGGGCGTCGGCGGCAGAGGGAAGGACACCCCCGTGCCCAGGACCAGCCTGACCCGGCCACGTCTGCGTCGACCGTTGACCGTGCTGCTCGCCTCGCTGGCGCTGCTGCTCGGCGTCGGCGCGGTGCCCGCCTCGGCAGAACCCGGCGAGGGCGGCACCAAGCAGCTCAAGGACGCGCTCACGGCGGCGGCGAAGGGGCACATCGAGGCCAAGGCCAAGCTGGACAACTCCAAGCGGCGGCAGACCGCGTTGACCGCCGAGCTGAAGGTGATCGAGGGCCGGCTGGGCGAGCTGACCGCCCAGGTGGGCGAGGTGGCCGCGCAGTCCTACCGGGTGGGCCGGTTGACCCCGACGTCGATGCTGCTCAACACGGCCAGCCCGGAGGCGTTCCTCAAGCGCGCCGCCGACCTCGACATGATGGCCCAGCGGGACGGCAAACAGCTCCGCGCGCTCGCCGAGGCGCGGCAGACCGCCGCCGAGGCCACCATCGCCATCAACACCGAGGTCCGCGAGCAGCAGAAGCAGCTCGCCACGCTGGCGAAGAAGAAGCGGGAGGCCGAACGCGCCCTGGCCACGGTCAGCTCGGGCAGTAGCGCCGGTTTCAGCGGCGGGTCGAGTTCGGCGAAGCCGGCCCCGCGAAACTCCGACGGGTCGTGGCCGGGCGAGTCGTGCTCGGTGAACGACCCGACCACCTCCGGCTGCATCACCCCACGCACCCTGCACGCCATGCAGCAGGCCAAGGCGGCCGGTTACAAGCGGTTCGTGTCCTGCCACCGCAGCGGCGGGGGCGGCGAGCACCCCAAGGGCCGGGCCTGCGACTTCTCGGCCGCCACAAGCGGCTTCAAGGACGAGACGGCCACCGGCGGGGACAAGGCGTACGGCGACAGCCTGGCCAACTACTTCAAGAACAACGCCAACCGGCTCGGCGTGCTCTATGTGATCTGGTACCGGCAGATCTGGATGCCGAACACCGGTTGGCGGGCGTACAGCGGGTCGGGCAGCCCGGCCGCCGACCACACAAACCATGTTCACCTTTCGATGTACTGACCGTCCGGCCCAGGAACGGGACGTAGCATCGCGACGGTGAGCAGCACATCGTCCGACGTCGTGACCGCGCCGACGCCCTCCGCGCCGGTCCCCTCCCGCGCCCTGCCCAACGGGCTCGCCGCGTTCCTGGTCTTCTTTTCCAGCGGCGCGGTGCTGGTGCTGGAGACGGTCTCGCTGCGCCTGGTCGGCCCGTACGTCGGGGTGACCCTCCAGGTGACCAGCTCGGTGATCGGCATCGCGCTGGCCGCCATCGCGTACGGGGCGTGGTCGGGTGGGTGGCTGGCCGACCGGCGCGACCCGCGCGGGCTGCTCGCCCCGGCGTTGATCCTGGCCGGCATCGCCGCCGCGGTCACCCTGCCGGTGGTCCGGTACGCCGGTGAGCTGCTGCGCGGCGGGGCGGTCAGCGGCATCCTGCTGCTCACCGCGCTGGCGGTGTTCGTGCCGGCGGCGCTGCTGTCGGCGGTCACCCCGCTTGTGGTGAAGCTGCAACTGGCCGACCTTCGGCGCACCGGGCAGGTGGTCGGGCGGCTCTCCGGCATCGGCACCCTCGGCGGCATCACCGCCACCCTGGGCACCGGCTTCGTGCTGGTCGCGGCGCTGCCCAGCACGGTGATCCTGATCGGCCTGGCGGCGGCGCTCGGCGTGGTCGGGCTGGCGCTCGGGGTCTACCTGCGTCGGCAGGAGGCCGCCGGGTTGCCCGGTCCGGCCCGGACGAAGGCCACCCTGGCGGTGCTCGGGCTGGTCGCGGCGGGGCTGAGCGCGGTCGCGCCGAACCCGTGCGACGTGGAGACCGCCTACCACTGCGCCCGGGTGGAGGCCGACCCGTCCCGGGCCGGTGGGCGCACGCTCTACCTCAACTCGGCCCAGCACTCGTACGTCGACCTGAACGACCCGACCCACCTGGAGTACGAGTACACCCAGTGGATCGGCGCGGTCGCCGACGTGTCCGCCCCGAAGGGGCAGCGGCTGGACGCGCTGCACCTGGGCGGGGGCGGGTTCACCATGCCCCGCTACCTGGGCGCCACCCGGCCGGGCACCGACAACGTGGTCTTCGAGATCGACGGCGAGCTGGTCGAGCTGGACCGGCGGGAGTTGGGCGTCCGGACCGGGCCGGGGCTGCGGGCGGAGGTGGGGGACGCCCGGATGCTTGTCGGCGGGGAGCCGGCGGACAGCCGTGACCTGGTCGTCGGGGACGCCTTCGGACACCTGGTGGTGCCCTGGCACCTGGCCACCCGGGAGATGGCGGCGGAGGTCGACCGGGTGCTCCGCCCCGGCGGGATCTACGTGCAGAACGTCATCGACTACCCGCCGGGCCGGTTCATCCGCGCGGAGCTGGCCACGGTGGCCGCCGAGTTCGACCACGTGGCGCTTGTCGCGCCGCCGGAGGCGATCGCCGGGCGGCAGGGCAGCAACTTCCTCATCGTCGCCTCGGACGCCCCCCTGCCGCTGGACGCGCTGCGGATCCGGCTGGGCACGGTGGCGAAGATCCCGGACATGTTGGCCGGCAGCGAGGTGACCCGGTTCGTCGACGGCGCGCTGGTGTTGACCGACGACTACGCCCCGGTGGACCAATTGCTCGCGACCGCCTGATCGGGTGACTTTCCTGACCGATTACGACCATCGAGGTGTAGGCCGGGTCGTCCCGGGCAACTCGGTCGACCATGGGTGCAGGAGTGCGCAACGCCGCCCAGCTCCTCGGTGAGCGGTACCGGCTGATCGAGCAGCTCGGCGCGGGCGGCATGTCCGTGGTGTGGCGCGGCTACGACCAGGTGCTCGGCCGTCAGGTCGCGGTCAAGGTGCTCGCCTCCCGGCTGGCCGCCGACCGGGCCTTCCGGCACCGGATCCGGATCGAGGCGCAGGCCGCCGCCCGGCTCTGCCACCCCAACATCACCAACGTGTACGACTACGGCGAGTCCGAGCAGGTCGGGCTGACCGTGCCGTACGTGGTGATGGAGCTGGTGGACGGCGGCCCGCTCACCGCGCGGCTCGGCCGCGACGGGCAGCTGCCCTGGCGGGAGGCGGTGACCATCGGTGCCGAGGTGACCTCGGCGCTGGCCACCGCGCACGCCCGGGGGGTGGTGCACCGGGACGTCACCCCGGGCAACGTCATGCTTACCGCCACCGGGGTGAAGGTGGTCGACTTCGGCATCTCCGCGCTGGTCGGCGAGAGCGAGAAGGGGCCGGACGGCACCCTGCTCGGCACCCCCGCCTACCTCGCCCCGGAACGCCTCGACAACGGCCAGGTCTCCCCGGCCACCGACGTGTACGCGGTCGGGCTGCTGCTCTACCGGATGCTCACCGGGCGGCTCCCCTGGCAGGCCAGCACCACCACCCAGATGTTGCGGGCGCACATGTACCACGACCCGGAGCCGATGCCCCCGGTACGCGGGCTCCCCGACGAGGTGGTCGAGCTGGTCGGTCGCTGCCTGGCCAAGCGCCCCGAGGACCGGCCGGCGACGACCGAGGTGGCGCGTACCCTCGCCGGCGCGGCCGGGATGGTCGCGGCGGTGCCGGTCTCCCCGGCCCCCGGGCTGCTCGATCCGGCCCTGCTCGCCAACGCCGGCACCACGATCCTGCCCTGGTCGGCCGACACCGACGCGTTGCCCTTCTCGGGCCGGACCCGCAACCGGCGGGCCGCCACCCGCCGCCGCCGGATCGAGGCCGGGGTGGCCGCCGTGAGTCTCGTCGCGGTCACCGCGGCGATCTGGGGGGTGACCTCGCGCAGCCCCGCCAGCGGTGGTGCCGACCGGCCCACCGAGGCCCGGATGGGGTTGCCCGAGCCCATCGGGTGCGAGGTCGAGTACGCGCTGCGCAGCGACTCCGGCAAGGACTTCGCCGCCCAGCTCACGCTCACCAACACCGGTCCCCGGGAGCTGCGCGACTGGACGATGAGCTTCGCGTTCCCCGGCCAGCAGACCGTCACCACGACCACCCCCGGGGTACGCCAGGAGGGGCGGCTGGTCCGGGTCACCCCGGCGGCCGGAAGCGCCGCGCTGGCCCCGGGCGCGGCGGAGGAGGTCTCGCTGACCGGTCGGTACACCGGCGGCAACCCGCTGCCGCTGGAGTTCAGCGTCGGCGAGTCGAGCTGCGGGGTGCGGGTCTCCGGGGTGGCCGGCAGCGCCCCGGTGGTGAAGCCGCCGACGGCGAAGAAACCCGTGGCGAAGAAGCCGGCGAAGTCGTCGGGCAAGACCTCGGGCAAGGGCGGGTCCGCTGCGGCCGGGCCGGCGAAGCCCAAGCCGAAGGCCGAGCAGCCCGGCAAGGGACAGGGGCCGGCGGCGGGCAAGGGGCCGGGTGGGGCACCGGGAAAAGCGGGAAAGTGACTGGGAGGGGAGGCAAGGGCGGCGGTAGAGGCGGCGGTCCCGGCCGGGGACCTCGGGGCTGAGGCTCAGCGCAGGGCCGCGAACTGTTGTACCTGGGCGATCCCGCCCTCCACGATGAGGATGCTGCCCGGCCCGAGCACGGTCTCGGGGTCGGCGTACCGGAAGCGTTCGCCTGCCGGTTTGGCGCCGACCACCATCACCCCGTACCGCTCCTGAGCCGCGATCTCCCGCAGCCGGCGGCCGACAAGCGGCGGCGGCACCGGCACCTTGGCGATGGCGAAGTCCTCGCCGAACTCCATGAAGTCGAGCATCCGGCTGACGATCAGGTGGGCCGTCCGTTCCCCGGCCTCCGCCTCCGGGAAGACCACGTGCTGCGCGCCGACCGAGGCCAGGATCTTGGCGTGCTTCCGGGAGGTCGCCCGCGCCCAGATCTGCGGTACGCCCACCTCGGTCAGGGCCAGCACGGTGAGCACGCTGGCCTCCACCGAGGCGCCGATGGCCACCACCACCCGACGGAAGTCGCCGACGCCGAGCTGCCGTAGCGCCTGTTCCTCGGTGGCGTCGGCCTGCACCACCCGGTCCAGCGACGCCGACCAGCGCTGCACCCGTTCGGCGTCGCGGTCCACGGCGAGCACCTGGTGGCCGAGCCGGGCCAGCGCCCCGGCCAGGTGGCAGCCGAACCGGCCCAGCCCGATCACGGCGATGTCGCCGTCGTCCTCGTCCCTAGCCGACAACGGGTTGCTCCTTCGGGTAGCGGTAGAGCCGGCGTCGGGTGTTCAACGCGATCGCCGAGCCGAGGGTGAGCGGTCCGATCCGACCGATGTACATCAGCACGGTCAGCACCAGTTGGCCCGACGCGGGCAGTTGCGGGGTGAGCCCGACGGTGAGGCCGGCGGTGCTGAACGCCGAGGTCACCTCGAACAGCGTCTCGTTGAACCGGACGCCTGTGGTGAGCACGGTCAGGCCGAACGTGCCGGCGGTCACCAGCGCGACGCTGATCAGCGCCACCGTCAACGCCTGGCGTTGGCTGACCACCGCGATCCGGCGGCGGCCCACCGTGACGTCCGGCTCGCCGCGCAGCTCCGCCCAGATGACGAAGCCGAGCAGGAAGAACGTGGAGACCTTGATCCCACCGGCGGTGCTGGCGCTGCCACCGCCGATGAACATCAGGGCGATGAGCAGGGGGTAGCTCTCCTCCTTCAACGCCGCCACGCCGATCACGTCGAACCCGCCGGTACGGCTGAGCGCGATCTGGGTGAACGAGGCGAGCAGCTTGTCCGGGGTGTCGTAGGTGCCGATGGTGAACGGGTTGTGCCACTCGGTGGCGAGCAGGCCGACGACACCGATGGCCAGCAGCACCACGGTGCCCCAGATGGTCAGCTTGGTGGCGACCGCCCAGCGGACCGGTCGGCGGCGTTGACGGAACGCCTCGAACAGCGCGGGGAAGCCCAGCCCGCCGACGATCGCGCCGAGGGCCAGCGGCAGCGACACCCACGGATCACGGGCGAAGCCGACCAGACCGTCGGTGTAGAGGGTGAAACCGCCGTTGTTGAACGCCTGGATCGAGTGGAACGCCCCGGACCACAGTGCCCGGCCCGGCGGGTAGTGGTAGGTGAGCCAGAGCCGGCCGGTGACCACCACGGTCATCACCAGTTCGCAGCCGAACACCGTGCCGGCGATGCGCAGCAGCAGACGACGGAGGTCGGCGAAGCCGTACTCGGCTGTCTCGGCCTGTACCAGCAGCCGGTTGCGCAGCCCGAGCTGCCGGGTGACCGCCAGGCTGACCAGGGCCGCGCCGGTGAGGATGCCCAACCCGCCGGCCTGGGTCAGCACGGTGATCATCGCCAGCCCGAAACCGTTCCAGTAGTTCGGGGTGTCGGTGACCGCCAGGCCGGTGACCGAGACCGCCGAGGTGGCGGTGAAGAGCGCGGTGACCGGCGGGGTGTAGCGGTGTGCGCTGGTGGCCCAGGGCAGCATCAGCAGGCCGGTGCCGATCGCGATCGCCACCAGGAAACCGAACGGCACCAGCCGGACTGGGTGACGAAGGAACCCGCGCACCAGACAATCCTGTCGATTCCGGCGAAGTCGGGTCGGTGAATCGCGTATCCCGGTGCGGTCCCGGCTCCCGCGCCGGTTTCCCCGCAGGGTTCACCTGGCGGTCAGTCGACGACCAACTGCCGGTCAGCCGCGCCCGGTCTGCTGGTGACGCCCACCTGCCGGGACGTCCCGCGACCTGTCGGACGTCCATCGACGAAGGAGATCGCGTTGCGACGTACCCTTTCCGCTCTCGGGGTGGCCGGCGCGCTGCTCGCCGTGGCCGTCGCCGTTCCGGTGGCCGTGCCCGGCGCGGCCTCGGCCCGCGAGGACGACGCGGACCGTGCCGACCGCGCCGACCGGGCCACCCACCGGCCCGTGGTGATCGGCCACCGGGGGGCCAGCGGCTACCGCCCGGAGCACACCCTGGAGGCGTACCGGCTGGCGATCCGGCTGGGGGCCGACTACATCGAGCCCGACCTGGTCTCCACCCGGGACCGGGTGCTCGTCGCCCGGCACGAGAACGAGATCTCCGGTACGACCGACGTGGCGGCCCGCCCGGAGTTCGCCGCCCGCAAGGCCACCAAGACCATCGACGGGGTGCCGGTCACCGGCTGGTTCACCGAGGACTTCACACTGGCCGAGCTGAAGACGCTGCGGGCCAAGGAGCGGCTGCCCCAGG
Organism: Micromonospora sp. DSM 43699; assembly: GCF_055517075.1. NCBI lineage: Bacteria > Bacillati > Actinomycetota > Actinomycetes > Micromonosporales > Micromonosporaceae > Micromonospora > Micromonospora sp. DSM 43699. Next base: position 11,591 of record NZ_JBTMMT010000070.1, on the reverse strand, counting down.
TACGGGTGGCGAACACCGCCTTCGACGGCCGGTTCGAGGTGCCCACCTTCCAGGAGGTGCTGGACCTGGCCCGCGCCGAGTCGAAGGCCCGGGGCCGCACCATCGGCGTCTACCCGGAGACCAAGCATCCGAGCTACTTCGCCTCGATCGGGCTGCCGCTGGAGGAGCCCCTGGTCGCGGTGCTGCGCCGCAACAAGCTGACCCACCGCGACGACCCGGTCTTCATCCAGTCCTTCGAGACCGCCAACCTGCGCAAGCTCGACCGGATGACCGACGTGCCACTGGTCCAGCTCCTCGACGCCACCGGCCGGCCCTACGACTTCACCGTCGCCGGTGACCCTCGCACCTACCAGGACCTGGCGACCGCCGCCGGCCTGCGCGGGATCGCCGGGTACGCCGACGGGGTCGGGCTGAACAAGAACCTGATCGTCCCCCGGGACGCCACCGGCAAGCTGCTCGCCCCGACCACGGTGATCCGCGACGCGCACCGGCACCGGCTGGTGGTGCACGCCTGGACGTTCCGCGCCGAGAACCAGTTCCTCCCGGTCGACCTCCGGATCGGCACCGACCCGAACGCCCGGGGCGACATCACCGCCGAGTACGAACTCTTCCTCGGCCTCGGCCTGGACGGCGTCTTCGCCGACCAGCCCGACACCGCCGTCGCCGCCCGCGCCGGCCTGCCCACCCGCTGACCCCGCGCCCCGGGCTTGATCGACTCAATGAGGTCGATGTAGCGGTATCCGGTCGACCCGGACACCGCTACATCGGCTCAGGGGAGTGGATCAATCAGGGAACCCGTGGTGTAGGGGACGCCCGCCCGCTACCCCTGACCCTGCCCGTCGTTCGTGACGATGGGAGCTCATCGAAAAAGATCGGTCGGAACGCCGCTCGGCCCTTCCTGGGCGTACGGATGTTCGACAAGATGGGCTCTTCGCGATCGGAAGGAGGGCGCATGGCAGACAAGAGCGCAATCGAGTGGACGGAAGCGACCTGGAACCCGACCACCGGATGCGACCGGATCTCCGCCGGGTGCGACAACTGCTACGCCATGACGCTTGCCAAGCGGCTGAAGGCCATGGGCTCGGTCAAATACCAGACGGATGGTGACCCGCGCACCTCCGGCCCCGGGTTTGGTGTCGCACTGCACCCTGACGCCCTGGACATCCCTCGACGCTGGCGAGAGCCACGGACGGTCTTCGTCAACTCCATGTCTGACCTCTTTCACGCGCGGGTTCCCATTGAGTATGTGCAACGGGTGTTCACGGTGATGCGTGAGACGCCTCGGCACACCTTTCAGGTCCTCACCAAGCGGGCTGCCCGGTTGGCCAAGATCGCCCCACAGATCGACTGGCCCGCCAATGTCTGGATGGGGGTGAGCGTGGAGGACGAGTCACAGCGTGAGCGGATCGACCACCTTCGGCAGGTGCCGGCTGCGCTGCGTTTCGTTTCGGCCGAGCCGCTGCTTGGTCCACTGCCCGGCCTCGATCTCGCCGACATCGACTGGTTGATTGCTGGCGGAGAGTCCGGCCAGGGTTGTCGTCACATGGATCCGTCGTGGGTTCGCGACCTGCGGGATCAGTGTGTGCGGGCGGGGACGGCGTTCTTCTTCAAGCAGTGGGGCGGGCGCACGCCCAAGGCCGGCGGGCGGTTACTGGACGGCCGGACCTGGGACGACATGCCGACGCCTCGAATGCTCAGCGCGGTATGACGGCGGGATGCGCGGCCCTGCCCCGGCGTATCACGGTCGCCAGACGAGTTCTCTCCAGAAGTCGCCGGTCCCCGGGTGGTTGATCAGGCCTTGGCGGTGCAGGGATTTGGTGGCTTGCCGTACGTGCGGCACCCAGGCCTGCCCGAGCACGTCACCGTAAACCTCGGGCACTCGATCAACCATCCGGAATGACTCGTCGGGTCGCAGCATCCCGAGAATGTTCCGCTCGACGGTTCGTGACCAGCGGAGGGCGTTCTCGGATTTGTACTGCTCGGCGTCGAAGACCGGACCGTCACCGAACAGGGTTTCCGAAGAGTGCTCGCCCCGTCGGAACTGTTCCTGCACCCAGGCCTCCTCCCACTCGACGCCGGCCTTTCCCAAGGTGTCGGCGAAGTGCCAGGCGCCTTCGCCGTTTCTGGTGAAGAGAGCAAGCACGTACTTCGGCGACAGGCCGGGCCGTGGCCGAACCGGCATCTGCACGGCCTGGTAGTCGGATCCCTTGGTCAGATCCTGTGCGTATCTTGCGGCGACGCGCAACGCGACGTCGGTGGCACGCTGTTCGTCGCCTCCGTCCGAGACCTTCGAGAAGTAGTCGCGCCACCAGTTGCCACCCAGAAACCGGTCCAGCCGGTCGGCGGTCCGCTGGTCGCTGCTGGAGAGCCCGCCAGGTCTCTTTCCAGCAAGGTGGACCGCTCGTCCCATGCGAGCCACCGAGGACACGCTGAAATGTAACAGGATCTCGGTGGGTGGCCAGTTCGGGCGGCCGAGGAGGTGGGTCCTGATCAGATCGAAGTCGAGGGCGGGGCCGAAAGGGTCGAGAAAGGCGAACAGGGAAGCCCCCTTGGCCCTGGCCAGCAACTCGGGGAGGTGTTGGTCAAGGCTGCCTTGACGTAGCACTCGTTGGACAGTGCCACCCTTGAGCCGCAGCACCTCCTCCAGATTCGCGAAGCTGTCCGGGTCCTGCTCTACGAAGAAGGCGAGCACTTCCCGAAACCCCTGGACGAACTCGGCGCATCGGGAGAGCAGGAGCGGTGAGCCAGGTTCTCCGCCCTGGTACTCGCCCCGTCCGGCGTAACCGTCGAGGAAGACGATCGGGTTCTCCTGCCCCGTCTTCGAGGCGAACACCACCGGGTACCGTTTGAGGATGCCATGCTTGAGCACCGCTGCGGCTTTCTTCGACCGGAAGAACTCGTCGTTGGCAGACACCGCATCTCCCCACGTTGATCACTTTTGGTGATGTGAAGATAGCTCTCTGTCGGCAGGGCCGTGGGCCGAGTGAAGCCGAGTTTCATCCATCTACTGTGGGGCGGCCTGGCTGAGCAGCGAAGATTCGCTTGAGAGGGGCGAGCGGGGGTGTGCTTCCGTCCATGATCTGACAGCGGTGCGGCGCGGGACGCTCCACACCTCCCGGCGCGCTCGGGCGGTCCTACCGGGCGGTGAGAGTGGTCCGCCGATTCGGTAGCTGGCAAGGAGACTCTCAGGCAGGCGGCTGCTCGGCGTACCGGGGTGGTGTGATTTTTGCCCTTGCCCTCGGGGCGGCGGGTTCGGCGGGCGATACCTACAGTCGGGCCTATGGGGAGCGACGACCGCGTGCGGGGCTGGCTCCGCCGGCACGGCACCGAGCAGATCGCGCATCCCGGCGGCACCCTCTACGCCCACCTGTGTCGGGTCAGCGAACGACTCGCCGCGCTCGGCTGCGCCGGTGACGTGCAGGTCGCGGGGCTGACCCACGCCGCCTACGGCACCGACGGCTTCGACCTCGCCCTGCTCGACCGGGCCGACCGTGCGGTGCTGCGGGACCTCGTCGGTGCCGAGGCCGAAGAACTCGTCTATCTGTACGGTGCCTGCGACCGCAAGCGCACCTGGCGGAAGCTGGCCGAGACCGGCCAGGTGTTCGACCGCTTCACCGGCCAGGTGAGCACGCCGGACGCGGCGCAACTCCGGTCGTTCACGGACCTGAGCATCGTCAACGAGCTGGACGTCGTCGAACAGGATCCGACGGTGGTCGACCGGTACGGCGCGTACTTCCGGGAGCTGTTCGCCTCCTGGGCCCCCCTCGCCTCCGCCCAGGTCAGCCACGACGCGCAGCGGGTCCTGGGGCCGTGACGCCCGCCCCGCCGCTGCCTGCCTCACCCCCCCGGTCTGGTACGGGTGCGCGCGGTCTATCCCGGCAGCTTCGACCCCTTCACCCCCGGGCACCTGGACGTGGTGGACCGGGCCCGCGCCCTCTTCGACGAGGTGGTCGTGCTCGTCGCGGTCAACAGCAGCAAGAACCCGGGTGTCGACGAACGGGAGCGGGCCGCCGCCGTCCGGGCCGTGCTGCCGGCCGGCTGGACCTCCGTCACCGTCGGCTCCTGGCGCGGGCTGACCTCCGCCTACTGCCTCGGTCACGGGGTGGGGGTGATCGTCCGGGGCGTGCGGAACACCACCGACCTCCAGGCCGAATGCCGGCTCGCCCGGATGAACGAGTCGCTTGGCGTCGCCACGGTGTTCCTGCCCGCCCAGCCCGAACTGGCGGCGATGTCGTCGACGGCCGTACGCACGCTGGGCAAGCTGCCACCACTCAGGGCGTAACGCGGACCCGGGTGGTTCGGGTTGTCGGGTGGTGGTGGCGTGGGTGGTTCGCGTCGCCAGGTGGTGGCGGCCCCGACTGGCCCAGGTCGTCAGTGATGGCCGCCGGGTGTTCGGGCGGCCAGGTTGTGGCGGCCCGGGTGCCCAGGTCGTCAGGTGGTGGCCGCCGGGTGGTTCGGATGGCGAGGTTGTGGCGGCCCGGGTGGCGAGGTCGTCGGATTGTGGAGAGTTGTTGTCGCCAGGGCGACAACAACTCTCCACAATGGCAGTGGGTCGGACGGTCGCCGAGCAGGTCGGCCGACCATTCGTGAGCTGATCGAGCTGGTGGGGGCGCGCTCGGGCGGTGAACGGAGCGGGAGGGCCGTGACGGGGGCATGAGCTGCGCCGGGGCCGGCTGCTGCTGGCGGTCAGCGGGGACGGGGTGGCGTGGCCGCCGGGTGATCGAGGTCGTCGCGTAGAGCCTGGAGCCGGTCGCGGCAGCGCAGGATGAGGCCGGTGATCTCGTCGAAGGTCGCCGCATCGACGCGGTTTCCGTCGAGCCACAGCGCGCGTACGGCCGTCCGGCTCTGCACGAGGTACGTCGCGGCAGCCTCGACCAGCCCGACGAACTCGGTACGGTGCTCCGGGGCGGCCTGCCGGGCGTGGCGTCGTGCTGCCTGCACCGGCTCACCGGGAGCGGTGAAGATCGTGGCGAGGCTGCCACCGTCAGCCCAATCAGCCCGATCAGCCTGGTTGGCCAAGTCGCCCCGGTCGCCCCGGTCGCCCCGGTTGCCCTGGTCGCCCCGGTGGGCCTGGTCAGCCCGGTTGGCGCTGTCGGCACCGATGCCGGCCAGCACGTACTCAAGTTCGGTTGCGGCCAGAGTCAGCCTGCCGACGGCCAGGACCGTCCCATCGGTGAGTCGCCGCATCGGCTCACCCTAACGGAGCGGACCTCACGTCATGCCCCACCAGGCCGCGCAGCCCGAGGGGCCCGGCGGAGGGGCTCAGGACGATGGGGTGGACGGGAGAACGCCGGCCGGCACCGCTTCCGCAGCCCTCCCGCGGATCGGCTGATCCGTTGACGTCATCAGGTCCAAAGGACCTGCGTGCACTATGTGTCGCCGGTCCGGGCAACCTCTGATCGTGGACGCCGCCACGGCCGCACGCACCCCACCGGGTTGCCGCGCGGCCGTTACCGCGTCGAGGTCTGGGCGACGTAGGTGCCACGGCCGGGCTGACCGGTGATCAGCTCGCGGTCGTGCAGCAGTGAGAGCGCGCGCGAGGCGGTGTTCATGTGCACCTGGTACGCCTCGGCAAGCTCGCGGGTGGACGGCAGTTTGTCGCCGGGTTTGAGTTCACCGCTCTTGATCTTCGCGGTGAGTTCATTGGCGATCTGGCGGTATGGGGCTTCAGCTGTGGGCATGGTGAGACTCCGGTTGGTTCGGCGTCTCTGATCATGCCGGGCCTGCACCAGTAACTGCAACAAGCTGTCGTGTCGCGTGAACAGAGGGTCGACCTACACAAACATTTTGGGTATGTTGTGGATGTCCGGTTCCGGTTGGTTCGGCAAACCTCGGGGGCGGACACCAAGGGTTGGCTTCGGGGCCGTACCGCCGCACAGGGCTGCGGTCCCGAGGTCGGGTGACCCGGCCCGCGTCCCCTATCGGCGGGCCGGGTCGCCTTCCACCGCAGCGACCCGACCCGACCCCGGAAGGTGACCCATGCGCATCCTGCTGTCCCTGTTCCGCAGCCTCTGGCCCGGCCGTCCGGGCCGCAGTCCCTGGCCAGGCCGTTCGGGCAACTGCCTCTGGCGTCGCCGGGCGGAACGACGTCGGCCGCAGCGCCCGCCCAACGGTGGGTGGTACCGCTCGGAGGTGTGTCGGCCGCTGACCGCCCGGCAGGTCCAGGAACGACAGTTCGGCCTGGTCAAGCGGGGACTCGACCCGGTGGAAGTGGACGCCTTCCTGCACCGGGTGGCCGCCGACCTGGCGAAGACCCGGCGTGATCTGGCCATCGTCCGGGAGGAAAACCAGCGGATCAAGAGCGCCCTGCGCTCCTGGCGCACCCACTTCACCTCGGACGTGCGCTGGTGAGCCGGGAGCGGTTCGTCGTACACCTGCCGGTTGTCGCCGAGGATCTGGTCGCCGCGCGGGGATTCGCCCGGGTGGTCACCCGGGCGCTCGGGTTCCTGGCCGATGTCGACCGGGGCGGTACCACCGTGTCCCGGGAGGACGAGCAGTCCGTACGCCACTGGGTCTACTGCGACCGGCGACTGGCGGGCGGCCGGCGGTGTTCGCGCCCGGCCGACCACGACGGCGGCTGCGACCCGCCGACGAGGGCCGACCCGTGAGTCGGGCAGCGGGCACCGCGGCGACCGGCCGGGCGGCAACGGTGGCGCAGCGGTGGCGGGGGGCGACACCCGGGCCGGGCGGGTGATGGGGGTGAGCGCCACCCGGCACCAGGTGACACGCCGGGTCGTCGTGACGACTGTTAACACCGGCCACCCGGTACGTGTCACTTGTGTGTCGTCGCCACATAGCCCGTGGGTGACGTCACTTCTAGCGTGAGCCGTCACAAGCTTCCTGTCCTCACCTGGAGTCGCGATGACGGTCCGGCACACCCGGCGGGCGTTCCTCTCCGCCGCCACGATGATGGCCGCGGCGCTCGCCGCCACCGCCTGCGGCAGCCCGCAGGACACCGCCTCCGGCGGCGGTGACTCGGCCGCCCCGGTCAAGGTCGGCCTGGTCTACTCCCAGTCCGGTGCCCTGGCCAGCTACGGAAAGCAGTACGTCGAGGGTTTCAAGGCGGGCCTCGACTTCGCCACCAAGGGCACCGGCAGGGTCGGTGACCGCACCGTCGAGCTGACCGAGGTCGACGACGCGGGTGACCCGGCCAAGGCCGTCTCCGCCGCCAAGGACCTGATCGGCAAGGGCACGAAGATCATCGCCGGGTCGACGGCGTCCGGGGTGGCGCTCCAGGCCGCCCCGATCGCCGCCCAGAACAAGGTCCTGTTCATCTCCGGCCCGGCCGCCACCGACGCGGTCACCGGCGCCAACAGGTACACGTTCCGCTCCGGCCGGCAGTCCTACCAGGACGTGGTGACCGCTAAGTCGTTCATCGGCGACCCGACCGGCAAGAAGGTCGTCGTGTTCGCCCAGGACGGCGCGTTCGGCGACGCCAACGAGGCCGCCGTCAAGGCGGTCATCGGTGGGGCGGGCGCCACCGTCAGCAGCGTCCGGGCCCCGGCCAGCGCCAGCGAGTTCACCCCGTTCGCCAGCCAGATCAAGGCCGCCAGGCCGGACCTGCTCTTCGTCGCCTGGGCGGGCACCACCGCACCGGCCATGTGGCAGACCCTCGACCAGCAGGGCGTGCTCGCCTCCACCACGGTCGTCACCGGGCTGGACATCCGCGCCTCCTGGCCGACCTTCGGCGCGGCCGGCAGCAAGATCTCGTTCCTGTCGCACTACTTCGACGGGGCCAGCGACACCGAGGCCGCCAAGGCCGCCAAGGCGAAGATCCCCGGCGGGACGCTCGACCTGTTCCACCCCGACGGTTTCGCCGCCGCGCAGATGGTCGTCCGGGCCGCCCAGGAGGGTGGGGACGACGTCGACAAGATGGTCACCGCCCTCGAAGGCTGGACGTTCGACGGGGTGAAGGGCCCGATGACCATCCGCGCCGACGACCACGCCCTGCTCCAGCCGATGTACCAGGCCAAGCTCACCGGCAGCGGCACCGCGTTCACCGCCGCCGCGCAGAAGACCCTGACCGGGGACGAGACCGCGCCGCCGGTCACCCCGATGAAGGGCTGACCGGTGCTCGCCACCCGTGGTCTGACCTGGCGGATCGGTGAGGTCGCCATCGTCGACGACGTACACCTCGACCTGGCACCCGGGGAGTTCCTGGGCGTGATCGGGCCGAACGGCGCCGGCAAGACCTCCCTGTTCAACCTGATCACCGGCCTACGCCAGCCGACCGGCGGCCGGGTCCTGCTCGACGGCGAGGACGTCACCGCACTCCCACCGCACCGACGCGCCCGGCGCGGTCTGGGCCGTACCTTCCAGGCGTCCTCGGTCTTCGGGTCGCTCACCGTGCGGGAGAACGTCCGGCTGGCCGTACAGGCGTACCGGGGTGGCTCGATGAAGCTGTGGCGGCGGGCGGCGGCCGACCGGGAGGTGGCCGCCGCCGCCGACGCGGCGCTCGACCGGGTCGGCCTGCACCACCGGGGTACGGCGCTGGCCGGCACCCTGGCCCACGGCGAGAAACGCAAGCTGGAGATCGCCCTGCTGCTCGCCGGGGAACCCCGGGTGATGCTGCTCGACGAGCCGATGGCCGGGGTCAGCGCCGAGAACGTCCCCGAACTGGTGGACGTGATCAGGTCGCTGACCGGCGACAGTGGCCGGTCGGTGCTGATGGTGGAGCACCACATGGACGTGATCCTGGAACTGGCCGACCGGATCGCCGTGATGCACCACGGCGCACTGCTCGCCTGCGACACCCCGCAGACCGTGATGGCCAACGCCACCGTCCAGGCGGCCTACCTGGGGGAGTCCCTGTGAGCGCGAGGAGTGAGCCGGTTTTGCGAGCCCCGCAGTCGCGAACGGAAGACGGCGCGGTGACGTCGGTGCTGAGGGTGGAGGGGTTGTCGGTGCGGATCGCCGGGCTGCACATCCTCCAGGGGGTGTCGTTCACCGTCGCGCCGACCGGGGTGACAGTGCTGCTCGGGCGCAACGGCGTCGGCAAGACCACCACGTTGCGCGCGGTCCTCGGGCTCACCCCCCGGGGCGGCGAGGTGCGCGGCACCGTCCGGACGGGCCAGCGGAGCCTGCTCGGGCGGCCCACCCACCGGCTGGTCCGCGACGGGCTCGGCTACGTGCCGGAGGACCGGGACGTCTTCGCCGGCCTCACCGTCGCCGAGAACCTGCGGCTCGCCGAACGACGCGGCACCACGCCCGCGTACGACCGGGTGTTCGCGCTCTTTCCGGAGCTGGACCGGCGCGGACGGCAACGGGCCGGTTCGCTCTCCGGCGGGCAGCAGCAGATGCTCGCCATCGGCCGGGTGCTGCTCAACGACAACCGGCTGCTGCTCGTCGACGAGCCGACCAAGGGGTTGGCGCCGAAGGTGGTGACCGAGGTGGCCGAGGTGCTGGAACGGGTCGCCGAGACCGTGCCGGTGCTGCTTGTGGAGCAGAACCTGGCGGTGGTGCGCCGGCTGGCCACCGACGCCGTGGTGCTCGCCGCCGGCCGGGTGGCCTGGGCCGGGGACGCGTCGGAACTGCTGCGGGAGACCGAGCTGACCCGCTCCCTGCTCGGCGTCGGCTCCGGCGGCCACGGCCCGAGTGAGACAAGGGTGCACCAGTGAGCGACATCGTGCTGCTGACGTTGACCGGGCTGGGCCTGGCGGCGCTGTACTTCCTGGTCGCCTCGGGGCTCTCCCTGGTCTTCGGGCTGGCCGACGTGCTGAACTTCGCGCACGGGCTGTTCCTCGGCGTCGGCGCGTACGCCACCTGGTGGGCGGCTGGGAACCTGCCCGGCGCCGGCCCCGACGGCCTCGGATTCGTGCTGGCGGTGGCCTTCGGGGTGGCCGCCGGGGTGCTGGTCGCGGTGCTCGTGGAGCTGGTGCTGATCCGACCGCTCTACTCCCGCACCATCGAACAGGTGCTCGTCACCGTCGGCCTGTCGCTGGCCGGGGTGGCGCTGCTCCAGGCCACCTGGGGTGCGGACGCCCGGCCGTTCCCCCGGCCGGCGTGGACCCGGCAGGTCACCACGGTCCTCGGGGCGAACGTGCCCAACGGCGGGCTGCTGCTGATCGTGGCGGCCGCGCTGGTGCTCGGCGCGCTGCTGGCCTTCCTCCGCTGGACCCGGTACGGCCTGATCATCCGGGCCGGGGTGGAGAACCGGGAGATGGTCACCGCGCTCGGCATCGACGTGCGCAAGGCGTTCACCCTGGTCTTCGCGATCGGTGGGGCCGCCGCCGCACTGGCCGGGGCGCTCGGCAGCACCTACTACGGCACCGTCTCACCCGGTCAGGGCGGCTCGCTGCTGATCTTCGCGTTCATCGTGGTGGTGATCGGCGGCATGGGCTCGGTGGTCGGGTCCGCGTACGCGGCCGTCGTGGTGGGGCTGCTGCAACAGTTCGTCAACTACTACGGCCCGTCCGGGCTCGGCGACATCTGCGTGGTCGGGCTGCTCGCCGTGGTGCTGCTGCTGCGTCCGCAGGGCTTCGCCGGGAAGGTGGCACACGCATGAGCGACTCGATGGTCGACGCACCACCGGCCCCCGTACCGGCCGAGCTGACCCCGCCCCGGTCCCGCTGGCACGGGGTGCGGCCGTTCCTTCCGCTGGTGGCGCTGGGCGTGGCGGCGATCGTGCCGTACTCGACCGTGCACCTGCCGGGGCTCTTCGAGGGGCCGCTGAACTCGCCGGGCACCCTGCAACTGCTCGCCATCTGCCTGGTCTTCGGCGGTCTCGCCGCCGGCTACGACCTGCTGTTCGGGCGGACCGGGATGCTCTCCTTCGGCCACGCCCTCTACTTCGCCGCCGGGGTGTACGGCACCGACGTGCTTGTCACCCACGCCGGGCTGGCCCTGTGGCAGGCGGCGCTGCTCACCGTGGTCGGCGCGACCACCCTCGCCGGGCTGCTCGGCGCGATCGCGCTGCGTACGGTCGGCATCGCCTTCGCCATGGTGACGCTGGCCTTCGCCCAGGTCGGCGCGATCCTGGTGACCAGGGACTTCTGGGGCTTCACCGGCGGCGAGGAGGGGTTGCCGCTCGACGTCTCCGGGCTGCCGGCGGCCCTGGTCGGGGTGACCAACACGGTCAACCTGTACTGGCTGGCGCTGGCCTACCTGGCGGTCGTGGTGCTGGTGGTGCACCGGGTCAGCGGCTCGCCGACCGGCCGGGTGCTGGCCGGGCTGCGCGACGACGAACGGCGGATCGGGGTGCTCGGGCTCGACCCGTACCGGTTCAAGCTGGTCGCGTTCACCCTGGCCGGTGGGCTGGCCTCGGCCGGCGGGGTGGTGTACTGCCTGATCGTCGGCGGGGCCAGCCCACACGTCACCACCTCCGAGCTGACCCTGTCGCTGCTGGTCATGGTGGTGCTCGGCGGCCCGGGTACGCGCTGGGGGCCGGTCCTCGGCGGCATCGTCTACATGTACCTCGACCACCGGCTCACCGCGTTCGGCAGCAGCGCCGCCGTGGACGCCCTGCCCGGCGTGCTGAGCGCCCCGCTGAGTCAGCCGCTGTTCGTCCTCGGCACCGTCTTCATCCTGGCCGTCTACTTCTTCCCCGGCGGCCTGGCCAGCCTCGCCCCCCGCCTCGCCCCCCTAACCCGACC